>REDM01000085.1 GCA_007693485.1 Spirochaetaceae bacterium | reverse complement strand
ATCACGATGCAGTACGGAAGCCTGGCGCAGGACCTGGCCGCCTATTTTGCGGTGTCGGAGCAGACGCCAACGGCGGTTCACGTCAGCATCCAGTTTGATCCCGATGGTCGCGCGGTTGGAGCGGGGGGTCTCCTTATTCAGGCTTTGCCCCAGATCGGGCAGTACGATGACCGCGAAGCCGCGTTGGACACCATCGACGAGGCAATCGCGAAGATCGGCTCGATCGGCGCCCTCTTTGCGCAGGGATGGACCCCGCGGCGCATCCTGGACGAACACTTCGCCTCGCTGGGGCCGGTCATGCTCGGCGAGAAACCCACGCGCTTCCACTGCCCCTGCACCCGAGAGCGCTTCCTGAGCTTCATCTCCGCGCTCTCGATTGACGAGCTGAACGATATTCGCAGGAATGGCCCCTTCCCGCTCTGCACCACCTGCCACAACTGTAACACCACCTACGAGTTCTCCCGCGACGAGCTGGAAGAAGCCTACCAGATGGCGCGCTGAAGCCGGCTTCCCGCCGAGCGAATGAACCGCATCACGGCAAGCCCGTCCCGGGCGCTCGACACCGGCGCCCGCCCGGGTTCGCGCAGACACGCCACCGCGTCTGCCATCATGCCGGAGAAGTAACCGGTGACCTCGGGCCTCTTCTCGCCGGTGTCCACCAGCGATCGATACCCCTCGTAGAAGGGGCTCTCCTGGCTCTCCTCCACCCGGAAGACACCGTTGCCCACGGTTACCCGCCCGCGCTCGAGGCTCAGCTCCACTTCAAAGACCAGATGATCCCGCTCAGCGCCCACCTCGACCATCACCGGCACTCCGGTTCGCGGCTTTCCGCCCGGCGCCGCTCCCCCCGTGGCGGCGAGCCACACCGATGAGCGGTTGCTGCGAAGCGCGCCAAACCGGCCGGAAGCCTTCAGTTCTCCGCCGGTCAGGTAGTTGATGATGTCCACGATGTGGGTTCCGTCGTGCAGCAGAACGCGGTCGTGGGGCGCGGTGCGGCCAAAGTAGAGCGCGGCGCGGACGGCCACCAGATCTCCGTACTGCCCACCGCACACAATCTCCCGGGCACGCCGATAGTCGGCAGAGTAGCGCCGCTCGTGATTGGTGACCACCGTGATGCGGCCGCTCTGGTGAAGGCGCGCGATCGCTCGCGCGTTTCGCAGGGTGTCGGCGAGCGGCTTCTCGCAGACGGCCACCCGCACTCCGTGGGCAAGCGCCCGCTCCACCATCAACCGGTGCGAATCGGGGTGGGTCGCAACACAGAGAATGTCCGGCCGGGACGCCTCGAGCAGTTCATCGATGCCGGCGCAGACCACGGTACATCCCCAGTCGCGGGTGAACTCCGCGCGCCGCTCTGCGTCGGTATCGCACCCGCCCACCAGGCGGCAGTCGGGGTTCCCAACCACCGCGCCCGCGTGGGTACACGGCTTCTCCCGTCGCGCATCGCGCTCGAGCAGCGACCCAATCCGCCCAAGCCCCACAATTGCACAGCGAACCGGCTCACGGCTCATTCGGCGCAGCCTCCACGGCGGCCCGGGCCCTCCCGGACTGCAACGCCGCCGGAAGACGCAGCAACCGCGACGAGTTGGCAAGAATCCCCAGGTCGGGCAGACTCTGCGCCGCGGCGGCAATCACCGGCGGCAGCAGACCCAGCGCGGCCAGCGACAGACCAAGCAAATTGTACACTGCGGTGAAGCCGATGTTGAGTCGAACCACCCGCATGGTCCGTCGAGCGATCTGGAAGAGTAGCGGCACGGTCAGCCAGTCGTCGCCCATCAGCGCCACGTGGGCGGACTCAACCGCCACGTCGCTGCCGGCTGCACCCATGGCAATCCCCACGTCGGCACCCGCGAGGGCGGGAGCGTCGTTCACCCCGTCGCCAATCATCGCCACCCGTGCTCCGCGCGCCTGGTGCTCGCGCACCACCGCAATCTTGTCCTGAGGAAGAAGCCCCGCGCGGCACGCAATTCCAAGCTCGGCGGCAACCTGCTCAGCGCTACCCCGGTTGTCACCGGTGATGAGCTCGATGTGATCGATACCCAGTTCGCGAAGCCGTGCCACCGCTTCGGCCACCGCGGGTCGAACCCGGTCGCTGGTGGCCAGAAGCCCGGCAAGCCGGCGCTGGTCGGGCTGGTCCACCGGCGACTGGTGCACGCAGAGCACCGTCCGCCCCGCCGCCTCCTGCTCGCGGGCCCACTCTGCGGGATTGGCGGTGTCCGTTGCGCCGGTGGGAAGCTTGCCGGCCGCATCGGCCCGGCGGACGCTTACCAGCGATCCGTCAACCACGGCCTCCACGCCAATTCCGGGCACCGCGCGAAACCGCTCGACGGTGGCCGGCACAATGCCGCGCTCCACCGCCTCGCGACGGAGCGCCTCGGCAATTGGATGCTCCGAGCGCTGCTCAACCGAGGCCGCCAGGCGCAACAGCGACGCTTCGTTGTCAATCAACGGTAGGGAGGCAACCAGACGAGGCTTCCCGGTTGTGACGGTGCCGGTCTTGTCGAGCAGCACCACGGAGACCCGCGCGAGCGACTCAATGGTGGCGCCGCCCTTGATCAGCACCCCCTCGCGGGCCGCGGCACCAATGGAGGCGAGCATGGCGATGGGGGTTGCCAGCGCAAACGAGCACGAGCAGGCCACCACCATGACCGCAATGGTGGCGCTGATGTCGCGCGTGAAAAACCAGGTAGCCCCTGCAATGACGGCGACAATCGGCAGGTAGTAGCCAGAAAATCGATCGGCCGCCCGCTCGACCACCGCGCGGTTTCGCTCGGCGTCCTGAACCAGGCGGATCACCCGGGCGAAGGTGGTGTCCTCTCCGGCGGCGGTTACGCGAACCACGAGCGCCCCGCCGGAGACAAGCGAGGCGGCAAAGACCCGCACCCCGGCTGCGGCAGCCACCGGCTGGGACTCTCCGGTGATGGCCGACTGGTCGAGGTAGGCCTCCCCGTCGATCACCTCGCCGTCGGTGGGGACCGCCTCGCCGGGGCGAACCACAACCCGGTCACCCACGGCGACCTCCGCCACCGCCACCTGCGATTCCGCCCCGTCTTCGTCGATCCGCCGCGCCGTCCGGGGCGCCATGGCGGTGAGCTCGCGCAGTGCCGAGCGACTGCGCCCCGCGGTGGCAGCCTCGGCGTAGGCGCCAACCCGCATGAAGACCACCACGATGGCGGCCGTGGACCACTGGCCGGCGAGCGCCGCCGCCACCGCGCCCACGGTCATCAGACTGTGGGATACCACCCGCCCGCGCAGTGCATTGCGCAGAACCACAAGCAGGGGCCGAAACCCCACCGCAAGCAGCACCAGCAGCGAGACGTACCACGGCACCCGATCCGTCACGCCGTCGAGCAGGCCAAACCACTCGCCGAGCACCACGATCAGGAGTACCACCACGCTGACGCCGGCGAGAAGCCGCAAGGCGGTACGGGAGGCGTGCCGCGCTTCCGCCAGCCCCGCCGAGGCCTCATCGTCGCCTACTCGGTATCCCGCCTGCGCAACGGAGGCCCGGATAGTGGCATCGACATCGTTGCTGGTATCGTTGGCGATCTCCGTGTGAAGATGGACCACGGCCCGCTCGGAGCCCAGGAAGACGTCGCACGCGGCCACACCCGGCACCGACGAGATCGCGGCGGTGACGTGGCGGGCGCAGTCTGCGCAGTCCATTCCCTCGATACGGTACTCCCGGGTGAGTTGGGTGCCGGATGTCTGCTGCATTGTCTCCTCCCGTGCGCCATCCTACGCAGCACGACGAACAGAGGCAAGCGGCGTGCCGTGGGTGCGGTGCGATTCCGGCTTGACAACGCCGAATAACCATGCAACCCTACGTATACACTTTCCAAGAGAGGACATTCAGATGAAACGACTCACCTCCGTAGTCGTGATGGCGATGCTGGTAGGCGGCTTCGCATTCACGCAGACCAACCTTGCGCTCAAGAGTGCGCGCGAGACCTCAACCTACTACGCGTTTTCCGTAGGGATCGCCGAGGCGCTGATGCACGGAACCCGCGGTGTGAACATCACGGTTGAGACCAGCGCCGGCTCGGTAGAAAACGTGAAGATGGCGCGCATGCGAAACGATTACCTCTTCACCTCACCACCGTCGCTGGTAACCACGGCCACGCGCTCGGAGGGTCAGTTTCCCGAGGGCGGCTACGAGCGCATTCGATCGCTGTGGCCCCTGCCCGGCCTTGTAATGCACTGGGTGGTGCGGCAGGACAGCGGGGTGCAGAACATTCGCGATCTGGCCGGGCAACGCTTTGTTCCCGGGGGCGCGGGATCGGCCGGCGAGCAGATCACCCGCAACATCCTCTCGAGCATGGGCATTGTTGAGCAGGTCAACCTGATGACCGTTGACCTGAGCGAGGGCGTTCCCGCAGTGCGCAACCGACGCGCCGTTGGATTTGGCACGTCGAGCACCCCGCCGGCATCGATGATTCAGGAGATTGGCGCCACGGTGCCCATCCGCCTCCTGGAGCTCTCCGACGCCGACTACGCACGGGTGAGCCACCTCTACACCCGGGCAACCATTCCGGCGGGGATGTACCCCGGGGTCAACCAGCCGGTGAAGACGGTCAGTCTGCCGGTTGCCCTCTACACCACCGATTCGTTGCCGGAGCAGCTCGCCTATGATCTGACCAAAGCGTTCTGGGAGAACCGCTCGCGATGGGAGTCCGCCCATCCGGCGATGCGCCTGATTGCCATGGAAGACGTTAACTACATGGAAGTACGGCTGCATCCCGGCGCGCTTCGATACTACCGGGAGATTGGCTTCGACGTAGCTCCAGCCCTGCGCTGAACGATTTGCCATGGTGCGCCTGCTTCGCATCGGGATCGTAGTCGGCTCGATCCTCTTCGCGGTCTTTCAGCTGGTTCTGCCGGTCTACGCCTTCCTTCCGGCGATGCAGGCGCGCGCCGTGCATCTGGGCTTCATGTTCTTCATCGTCTTTGCCGGCGGGTCGCTGCGGCGCGCCGACAAGACGGGAAAACCGCTTCGCCCGTGGCGTCTGGCGATTGACCTGCTGCTCGCCGCGGCGGGCATCGGGATTGTTGGCTACGTCTTTCTCAACTACCAGTCGGTCTCACAGCAGTACGGGATTCCCACCGGACCGCTGCAGGTGGCGGCCGCCTTCGCGCTGACCCTGCTGGTGCTCGAGGCGGCTCGCCGCGAGATCCAGCCCACCCTTCCCATCATCGCGATGCTCTTCCTGCTCTACGCCCTCTTTGGTCACCGCATCCCCGGAACCTTCGGGATTCCGCGCTACGGACTCGAGACCATCGCGGGTCATCTCTTTCTGACCACGGCGGGCCTGTGGGGCATGCTGGTGGGGGTGAGCACCGATATCATCGCCATCTTTGTCTTTTTTGGTGCGGTGATCTTTGCCACCGGTGGCGGTACCGGCTTCATGCGCCTTTCGGTGCGGCTTGCCGGACGGTTTTCAGGGGGACCGGCGAAGGTGGCAACCGTTGCGAGCGCGCTCTTTGGCTCCATCTCGGGCAGTGCGAGCGCCAACGTCGCCACCACCGGATCGTTTACCATCCCCATGATGCGCCGGCTCAAGTACAAGCCGGAGATGGCCGCGGCGGTGGAAGCCACTGCGAGCACCGGCGGACAGATCATGCCGCCCATCATGGGAGCCGGCGCCTTTGTCCTTGCCGAGCTGACCGAGACGCCCTACCTGGAGGTGGTCTATCGCGCCCTGATTCCGGCGATCTGCTTCTTTGCCGCGGTGGGCGTGGGCATTCATTTCTACGCCAAGCGCGAGGGGTACACCGGCCTCGACCGCAGCGAGCTGCCCTCATGGGCCGAGACGGTACGTGCCAGCGTCTTTTTTCTGCTTCCCTTTGTGGTGCTGATGGCGTGGATGGTCGGCGGGTACACGCCGCAGTACGCCGCCTTCTGGGCAACCCTGGTGGCGCTCCCGCTCTCGCTGATCACCGCCGACTGGAAGCTGGCCGTGAAGGAAGCCCTGCCCCAGCTCAAGACAGCGGCGGTCAACGGCGCGCGGCAGGCGGCCGTGATCGCGGCGATCTCGGCGAGCGCCCAGGTGATCATCTCGGTGATTGCCATGACCGGGCTGGGCGTCAAGATCAGCACGCTGATCCTCTCGGTGAGCCAGGGCCAGCTCTTTCTGACGCTGGTGCTCATCGCGCTGACCAGCATTGTGCTCGGCATGCAGGTGCCCACCACGGCCGCCTACATCATGGCGGTGGTGGTCGGAGGACCGGTACTGATCACCTTCGGACTTCCGCCCATCGCGGCCCACCTCTTTGTGTTCTACTTTGCCATCCTGTCGGCCATCACCCCGCCCATCTGCGGCGCGGTCTTCATATCCGCAGGCATGGCGGAGGCGGACTGGTTTGCGTCCGCCAAGATCGCCCTGAAGCTGAGTTTTGCCGCCTTCTTCGTACCCTTTGTCTTTGTCTACGATCCGGCGCTGCTGCTTATCGGCAGCCTGCCCGAGATCGCCTACGCGATCCTTCGAACCGCCGCAGCGGTGCTCTTCCTGGCCGGCGGCCTGATGTGCTACTGGCGCCGCGAAATCCGCACCATCCGCCGCGGCCTCCTGCTCACCGCCGGCGTACTGATGCTCTTCCCGATCCCGATGCTCAGCCTGGCCGGCGCGGGCCTGGGAATCCTGCTCCTCTTCGTGTAGCCTGCCACTCCGCGCGGTTAGTTGATTGAATCACCAAACCAACTCTCAGTTCCGTGAAAGGCGCCCGTGGATGAGGGTATCCCAGATGATATCGCCGTACCGGTTAATGTAGATCGGCCGCTGCGATTCGACGCGTTGCCCGTCGGACAGCACGCGTCCGGTGTCGTACGGTTCCATGATCATCGCAGCCCCCGAATGAATCACAAATGGGCGTGCAAAGTTGGGGTCCATGACGAGCTCGCCGGTTGCGTCAATCGCACCCCATCGTCCCCTTCGAAACGCGTGGGGAGAGGGGTCGATCTCAACCGCCACCGCGGCGAGTCCATCCGAAAAACGCTCGACGTCGGGGAACTGCGGTTCGATCACCATATCGCCGTATCGATCGATGAACCCCCACAACAGCCTTCGGTCGGAGCCTCGTACGGCCACGGCGGCGAGCCCCTCCGAGAATGGACGCACATCGACCCACCTGCGGTCGCCGAAGGCGGGTTCCCAATCCGGGGTCATGAAACGCCCGGGGTCGCGTCCTCCGGCGTCTTCGGGACGAAGAAGTGCTGCGAAATAGCCTTCCGAGAACCGAACGTCGGCCCGGGCGACGGTGTAGGTTGGAGCAATGGCCACATTCCCGTCCGGATCAAAAAATCCCATATGGTTGTAACCGGCTCGCCACTCGGGAGGGAAGAAGTTCAACCGGCCGTTGCGGAAGTAGTTGGGGACGGTCACGGTGACTCCAAGATCACTCGGGGAGAACCGCTCGATTCCTCGATCATCGATAACCACGGTACGGTCTTTGCACTTCACCACAGCGAGGCCTTCGCTGAACGCCGAGATCTCCGTGCACTCGGTTTCAAAAAGAACCGTACCGGAGCGATCGATCAAAAACCACGTCTCGCTGTTGCGCGCCCAGAACCGCTCCGGCTCGTCCATCGCGAAGCGAATCGCGGCAAAGCGCGGCGAGAGCACCCATCTGCCGGTGTGATCGATCAGGCCGCTGAGCGTTCCATTGGGGACCGACGGATCGGCAACCGACGCGCGTGCCAAGCCGCTCCCAAACCATGATGCCCCGGTGAATCGCGGTGGAATCACCATCCTTCCCGTCAGATTGATGTACCCAAAATGGCGAATGGCCGCCGGTCCTCCAAAGAGCATTCCCGTCTCAACGGCCACCGGAACAAGCTCGACGGCGGGAGGAAGTGCGGGAGCCATGACCGCGGCCATCATCACCATCCCCACAGAGCAGAGTATTCGTCGCATACCAGACCTCCGTTGCATGGTGTGCGCCGTCCATCGGCGCACGGTTTCTTCATTTCGTTCAAGGTGCTCACGGCCTTCATCGCGTTTACGGCCTTCATCGACTGGGAACCCACAGAAAGTACTGCGGCTCGTCACCGCCGTGAAACGCCGACGCGACGTCCATTGTCCCAAACGTTGCCCCAACGTTGTCGACCGTTGGGATCACCGAATAATCTCTCTTCTCTTCGTCAAAATAGGTCCATCGCGCGCCAACCACCGGCGCGACGTGCCCCGGTCCGCTGGGGTTGGGACGCGATGCAATGACCAGCGACCCACTCTGCCCCGCTGCGCCGGCGAGGTGGGACGAAACCTCAACAAACCGACCCGAACCGCTCGCGGCACCGTCGAGAAGCAGCCGGTGAATCATGTTTGCGGTTCGCTCGGTTCCGCGGTCGTACTGAAGGTTGGGTGCGCCAAACGCGATCGCGTATTCATTGGTGCTCAGATTGCAGAAGGTGTCGGCAACCCGACCGAGCAGCACGTGTTCAAGCTCCAGAGCGAAATAGTGCTCGGCGTTGATTGGCTGGCGCGACACTTCATGGATGCGCCCGGCGGAGTACCCCACTTCTACCAGATAGTGATCGCCATCCTTGCGTACCAGATTGGTGAAGACGGCACCCGGGCTCTCACCACCGGCAAACCGTCTCGCCTGCAGAAAGGCGAGTTCATTCTCCCGCACCGTCGCCTGTGCACGAGCACGCGCCTCGAGGTTTCCCCGGGAGAGGGCTTCGTACAGCGGATCCTCCGGCAAAAACCCTGCCGAACGAAGGTTCCCGATTGACTCGGTGAACTCGGCAAGGCTCACGTCGCTCGCGCCACGTCTCACGTATTCGGTGAACAGCTCAGGCAGCGCCTGCGCAGAACTCAACACAGTGGGAACGGTTGCCGCGCGGTTTACCGCCAGCGCGCGCTCGACAAAGGCCACACCGTCGGCAGCCGGCGGTCGATCGGTTCGTCCCCGATCGGATACGATCATCCCGCCAAACACGGCATCCACCATGACCGATCGCTCGGCCTCATCGATGCCGTCGGCAAAGTAGCGCAGAAAGAGCGAGAGTCGCTGCTCATAGGTTTGACTGCCCGCGTATTCATCACCCGCGTACGCCTTTCCCCCCGCAAAGAGCGCGTCCACCGTGACCCGCTCCTGCTCGAGAAGCTCGTACGCCAGGAGAAAGCTGCCGCGCGAGTCAAAGTGCCCCGCCGCCATGAACTCGGAAATGAAGACATCCTCCTGGCCAACCGCTGTGCGGAGCTCTCGATCGGCGTGTTCATCGCCCACGTGGCGTCGAATCTCCGAGTTGAGAAACAGTTCGTCGACGTTTTCGCGACTCCGCTCGCGGCGGTGATTCTGCAGATCATCGGCGAGAAGCGCGGACGCGCCCGATCGTCCCGAGAACTCCGCCTCGCCAAACAGCAGGGCTCGATAGGCAACACGGTCGATTGCATCTCGGAGTTTCATCGCCGCATCGATGTCCGCCTGGGTTCGTTTCAGCTCAAAGAGTCCGTCCGTGGCCCGCGCAACCGAAACCATTCTTCCGGCTCCCACATCCACGCCCCCACCGCCAATGCGCAGTGAGGGTTCGCCGGACAGCCCCAGCTCCAGGAGCCCGTGCCGCGTGGTTGCACCCAGATCTCCGATGTTGAGCAGGTTCATCGTTACGGTGCCGCCAACTGCGTACCGTCCCGCCTCCCCCGCGAGGTCCCCTGCAAATCGAGCGAGCGCGTCGGTTCCAAAATCGGTGTGAATCGGAAGATGTGCGAAGCTCCCCGTGTCCAGAGTCCACCGACTCGCCAGAGCGCCTCCCACCGCGCTGGAGGATCCCGCGGCGACGTATCCGGCAACGGCCTGGGTACCATACGCCTGATTTCGGAACGTTGACCAGGCAAACCCGTTTCCGCCAAACGGGTCCGTCGCGTGCACGGCAAGAACGGCGGCCGAAGCGGTTCCCGAAGCGATACGACCGGCGGCGGTTACCGAGGCAGCTCCATACCATGTACTGCCGATCGCGCTGCCCCCCACCGGGACTCCGGAGAGTCCCTGCTGCAGAAAGCCGCTCGCGTGTTCACCAAACCCGTGAAAGAGTCCGCCGGTTGCCGTTGATACGGCGCCCACCGCAACCTGTTGCGCGGCGCGTGCCCAGGTGGTTTCTGCATCGCGACCGGCAATCCCGGTATCCATCGCCGCAAACGCCGCCTGATTCGCTGCGGTGAGCGCAAGCGCTACCCACGGCTGCCCCACCACCGCCCCCGCAATCGAGACTCCAACCGCGGCGACGGTTCGGATTGTGGGTGCTTCGAGC
Organism: Spirochaetaceae bacterium; assembly: GCA_007693485.1. Classification (GTDB taxonomy): domain Bacteria; phylum Spirochaetota; class Spirochaetia; order DSM-27196; family PWMO01; genus PWMO01. Next base: position 27,403 of record REDM01000085.1, on the reverse strand, counting down.
CAGCTGCCGCCGGAATCCCATAAGGGAACATCCCACGCAGCCGCTTCCAGCATCGTGATCCCCCGCGACTGCCGCGCCTCGTAATGGGCAAACGCGAGCATGATCCGCCCCGCTTCCCCGTATCCCGCCCGATCGACCCTTCCCGGATCGCGCCGGCTCATCACGGGTGCGTACCCGACGTGCATCGCAAACAGACCGCTGACCGTCGAGTACGAGTCAAACTGCGCCGAGCGCTCGAAGCCGTCGACCGCGGCGGCAAAGGCTGCGAGAATGTCACCGCCCACGCGGTGCAGCGGTGCGGAATCGGATGTTCCCCCAAAGATGATCGCAAAGTATTCGGTAACCGTTTCGAGGGCGCGATCAACCAGCGCTTCCAATACTTCAGGGGAGAGGGCCGACGCGCTCTCTTCGCTGAGATCCAGCGGTGAGACAAACTGTGGCGCCGTGAATCGTCGGAACGCGTCGATGCGTTGGGTTTCTCGTCGCTCGCCACCAAAGAGCGAACGGTCGACCACAACGCGCCGTGAAAACTGATCCCCGCCGCCGGTGAAGCCCGCCGCGGTAAGCAGGTCGGCAAACCGCTTCCCCGTCACCCAGTTTGCGCGCTCAATACTGAGCTCCGCATGCCGCATCGCCTCGTCGACCGTACGGCGAACCTGTTGCACCCGCAGCCGCGATGTTCCCGCACGCACCGACTCGGCTATGAGCGCCGAACTCTCTTGCGCGTGTGCGGCAAAGTGCGCCGTTGGGACCATTCCGCGCGCCGGTGGTGCCGGCATCACGGGAGCGGTGCCGGGCCGGCGTGCCAGCGATTCCATTCTGCGGCTGATTTCGTCGAGAGCCGTGCGATCAAGCTGCACCGCATGAACCGAGCTCCGTTCCAGAAGCGAAAGATGGGGGCGCAACGCCTGCTCCAGCGCGACGATTTCTGCGGTTGCATTCGAGGCTCGGTCCACATTCCCGGCCAACTGGTTTCGGGCCGCGCCAAGAATCCACTCTTCACGCGCCAGCGCAAAGTGGCGTGCGTGCTCATCCCACCGGCGCTGTTCCTCGGCCAGCCCCTGGGAGAAGCGGGTACGCCATTCGCTTCGCGCTGCGACAAGATGCTCCTCGGCGTTGGCCCAGGCGGCCCGGGCCGAGACAGTAAGTGCAGAAAGCGACGCTTCCCAGCGGGTCCGGTTCGCCAGAAGTTCCTGCCCTTCAACGGACATGCGCAACACGTGCTCATCAACGAGGGCGTGTGCCCGTGCTTCGTGCTCGCGAGAGAGAGCGGCAACCAGACGCTCGACGCGAGCGACGCTTCCCGCTCGTGAGTGCGCGGTTCCGGCAACCGCTGCCTGCAGTTCAATAGAACGCAGCCACTCCGTACTGAACGGGGGCGCTCCAAAAAGATCGACAACCGAAGCGGTCCACTGCTCCACGCCCGGAAATCCAGCTGCGACCTGTCGATGATCGCGAACCACCGTGGCGCGCTCGGCGGAGTGCACTGCCACCAGATGAGCTACCCGGTCGTGTACGACTGCCGCCCGATCGGCGAGCAGCGCGGCAACCGTGGAGAGCAGCGGCACGAGCCCCCCATCTGTCGGCACCTCGCCGGCGGCATCACGAAGGGCTGCGCCAATGAGCTGACCGATATCATCGTCGCCGATCGGGATCAGCGAAGAAATCGCTCGCTCGAGACCGGCGACCGCGTCCGTTCCCTCCATGTCTCTTCCGGTCTCCCGCGCGGAATAGGCAATCGCGTTCAGGCCGCCGCCGAGCGTGCGCGCGAGTTCCAGAATGGTCGCGCGCTCGCCTCCACCTCCGTTTGCAAAGGATGCCATCTGCTGCCGCTGCCGCTCGATGGGCCGCCACGGTTTCTGCCCAAAAATGTTCCGTTTCACCCAGCCGGTTCTCGATTTCAGTCGCCGCTCCGCGGCGATCGCGGCCGCGGCCACGTGCTCAACCGCAACCCGGGCGAGATCTTTTTCGATATAGGAGATCACGAGGGTATCGTCGATGGGGAGCTCGGGTGCGGACAGCGCAGCGAGAAAGAATCGGTAGTGAGGCAGCACGCGCTGGTCTGCCATGATCCGCCCGCGAGCGGCAACTCCAGCGGCGTTGAGCGCCCCCGCGACATCGGTGCGAACCTCGGATCGACCGACCAGTCCGCGAAAGTTCTGATCGCCGAGCGCGGCGTGTTCGATCCAGACGGCGGCGGTTCCTGCAAGCTCACCCTCGACCCGTTCGTACCGATACGCAAGCGCGAAGTCACGCAAGACCCCGTCGCCAAGTGCCGGAAGCGCCGCAACCCAGATCAAGAAGTCGCTGACCAGTTGCCCGGGATCATGTTCGTACTGCAATGGGTCCGCGTAGATCGATGAACGCTCATGACCGGAAGGATCTATCCGTGCTGAAACCACCCGCGACAGCTCAAGGATATCCGGGAGCGGCACGACATCTCCACCAACGACAAGGTTGGTCAGCACCTGACGGGCGATGGATTCTCCGGCGGCAATCGACGCGTACAGCGTGTATTCGCTCTCGATCATCCGCTCCCGCAGGAGCGCGATGATGTCGTTGGCCTGGTGATACAAATCTCGCTCGGCAAGCGCCAGAAGAATCTCGGTCATCGCCCCGTCGCCGGCTGACGCGATACCCCCAGCCCCAGAGTCACCTGTCGCGGCACCCCCGGCCGCGGCCAGGGCCGCGAGCGCAGTGTGGATGTGGCTTTGCTGCGCCAACAGCGCATCGCGCTCATCGAGCGGGTCGGCACCAGCCACCCGAAACCCGCCGGCAGCGTAGTCATACACCGCCTGCGCCACCGCCAGATCTCTCCGTGCCCGTACCACCTCCGCACGGGCGAGTTCCGCCGCGTCGGTTCTCTGTGTCGCCCGCTCGGTCTCAGCATCAAGGATGGCGATTGCCTCCTCGTGTTGAACCCGAGCCGCGATCACCGCGCTGTTGGCGCTGTTCAGTGCGATCAACGCCGGCGCAACCTCATGATCGAAGAAGGCGTCTCGATCCTCGCGCCACCGAACGATATCGTCATCCAGAGCGGCTGCGCGATCCCGGTGCTGGAGTGCGATCCGGTCGCGCTCTGCGAGCCGGTTCATCATGGTGCTGCTCTGATCAGCCGGGAGCCCCAATGCGGAATCCCCCGATCGCAACACGTCCGCGTATCGCCGCAGAAACCAGACCGGATCGGTTGCGGTGCGGTCGTTGTCTCCGAACAGGTGCGAGAAGATATGAAGCCCGTGACCGCTCTGCTCTGCAAGCGCTTCCCACTCCGACCGCCGCTCATCCCAAAGCAGATCGGTCCTGCTCCCGGTCGTATTGTCTGGTGCAGCATTGGCGATTGCCGAGGCAAGTTCGTCGGCCAGGGTGGCGAGGGCACGTCGATTCCATGCGGTCCACGCGGGAACCAACTCGAACAGGTTGGGTACAATCTCGTGCAGAATCGCCAACTCAGACGCATCGAACTCTCCCTCGTCAACGATCAGCACGCCGGTTTCATCCAGTCCAATCACAGGATCATCCTCGTCGAGCCTCAGGAGACGCACGGTGAGGGTAATCTCGGTGTGCGTCGACCGCGCTTCATCGACCAGGTCATCGATGGCCTGCGCAAGCATCTCGTGCCAGACGGCGAACTGCGATTCGTTTCCCCGAGTGGGGCGATCGCGATGGATGTCGAGCAGTCGGGACACCAGCGCTTCTTCCTCACCGAAACCGTGCTCAAGCAGCTGCAGTGCCAGATCGTCGCTGGGAACGTCATCAAGCCAGGCGGTCGGACCGCCGTTGGCCCCGGTGAGCGCCTCCGCCGTCTCCCTGCGAAGGACGGACTCTCCGATTGCATTCAGCCCGGACGGGCCAACCGCGGTGAGTCCGTCGAGAAGCACACCGGCCGTATCCCGAACTTGCGCTCGCGCATCGACCTCCATGGCGCGAAGCGCGTCCCCAACGAGTGACGGTCGCTCGTCTGCGATGTATCGATCAAACTGACGCTGGGCATGGTCCCGGGCTCGCTCGAGAACCTCCGGATCACCCGCGTACCATACTTCCCACCGCTGCTCGTACCGCGAGCGCGCATCGTGAGCCTCGCGTTGCAGGTCATCCACCGCGATCGATCGTCGATGCACCTCGTCCTGCCCTGCAGAGATCCGTGCCTCCCATCCATCGATCTCCCGCAGAAGCTCCTGGTAGTGCTGTGCGAGACCATCGAGTCGGCTCTGAGCGACGATACGCGCTTCCCGCGTTGCGGCGTCACGTTCCCGCGCCACTCCTGACCGCGTTGCGTAATCCGCAACCGCGCTCGCAACAGCGACCTGGTGATCCAGCAGTTCAGAGAGCGCCGTCAGTCGAATAATTTCGGAAGCGGCGGGATCAAACTGTTGGATATCGGCGAGAAGGCGGTCTGCTTCGTCGCGAAGCGCACGCTCGATGCGCTCCATTTCCGCTGCGGCCTGCGCGCGGGATTCATGCCACGTGATGAGCTCATCATCGAGATAGGCGGTGTCGTACGACACCGCCCGCAACCGTTCACGCTCAGCGGTAAGAGTGGCGACGGCGGACTGAGCGAACCGCTCAAGTGCTTCCGCGTCGTGATACGCGGCCAGCATGGCGTTGAGATCCCAAGCAACGCGCTGCGCTTCGCGCAGAGCGTTTTCGGCGACGCCTCCGACGTGGGCGTGAAACTGTGCACCAAACACGGTCATGGCATCATCCCACCGGCGACGCCCATCACCAATCTGTTGGAGAAGCCCGGAGGACCAGATCTGACGCTCCCGGTCAAGCGCGGCGAAGTTCTCATCCCATCCGGCCTCCCCGGATGCAAACGAGGCAAAGAACTCTTCCTGTCGGCGGGAGTGCTGCTCCGTCATCCGCTGCTCGGCCTCGAGCCACGCAGTGAGTCCCTCATCCAATCCGTCGGAGCGATGGCTCGCGCCTCCCAGGAGGGTGATGAAAAGATGGTCGCCGGAAGCACTCGGCATCCAGGCACCGGCATCGAGTGACCGGGATGCGTTCAGGGTCTCGCGGATTGCGGTATCGACCAGCTGCTCAGGGAGGTGCGCTTCACGCTTGCGCATGAGCGACCACGTGTCCTGCTCGCGTACAAAGCGCATCCGCACCGCCGCTTCACTGAGCAGGCGCTCGCCGTCGGCTCGCACCGTACGGGCAAGCGTATGAATGAGCGCGGCGAGGTGGTCGGCAACCGCCTGTCGGTCACTCTCCGGAATGGCGGCGAGCGCAGCACGACTCGAGTCGTCGACGGTTTGCTGCCACTCGGCGAACCACCGGTCGGTACGACCGTGGGCCTCGTCGCGCCAATGCTCCTGGTCATCGCTCCAGAGCTGAAAATCTCGAATCAACGGATCCCCAGCCGAGTCAATCGGAATATCGGATCCCTCACCCGCGAGGGAGTAGCGCCGACCAATTCTCTCGAGATCTCCGGCGAGCTGCACCAAGTGGGGCGGACCGAGCTGATCGAAGATCCATTGCGCGTGACGACGGGCCAGCAGATCACGAGCATGGTCCCGTTCCCATCCATCGAGCCCTTCGATCCCGATGGGCAGATTGGCGGCCGCACGGTCCGTCATCCGAACCATGCCGAGCAGTGCGTCGTCAAATCCGATGCGCCCGGCCATCTCGTACCGCGGATCGGCACCCATCGCGACAGCTGAACCAACCAACAGCATGAGCACCCACCGGTGCCGTACTCTCTGCATTCCCACCCTCCTTGACTCCATTCACTGGTCACCCCTTTAAACGGGGCAAAAGAGCAGGAAAATTCACGTTTCGAAAAAAAACGTGAATCAGGGACGCACAGAGGTGATTGATAGGGGGTAGCTGAATGGAGGAATAGATGAGTCGATGGTTTTCGGACCGGCTGGTCACCATGTCGGTTTGCACGATGTTGGTCGTCGCGCTGTGTACAATCACGGCGCCCACTCGCGCGCATGCGGCAACCGGCGGACCGGCGTCGCAGCCCATGACGCTCGCGGACGCGGTCTCTCGAGCCCTCGAACACGATCCGTCGGCCCGTGCGCTGGCCGAAGAGCTTCGCATCGCCAATTCACGAGCGCGTCTGGCGCGCAGGGATCTGCTTCCAAGACTTACCCTTGGGTACTCGATGATGGATTCGGTGCGGTACGCCGGGCCCGACACAAGCTCGCGGCGCATCTCGATTGGAGTCGAACAGCTGGTGACATCCGGCGGACGCAGACGAGCGGGTCACCAGATCGAATCCATTCGCGCATCCGCGGTTGCGCAAGAACACCAGGAACGGATTCGCGGCGTCACCATGGCGGCGATGGAACAGATTGCCCGGGTACTCATCGAAGAGATGGCCCACAACCTGTTCATGCAGATGCACGAGGTCGCAGGCGATCAGCTGCGCATCGCACGCGCAGAGTTTGCGCTTGGTCTGGTAACGCAGAGCGATCTCACCGAAATGGAGTTGGCGGTGCGCGCCGTTGAGCTCGATGCGGTCGAGTCCCGCCATTCCCTCTCCGGCCGTCGCGCCGCTGTTCGCCGAGCGCTGGGATTGGACCCGGACGTGGTACCGCTGTTTCGCGCACGGGTCGATCCCGACTATCGCGGGACCGTCGATCTGGAATACCTGCGGGAGACCGTTTCGCTGCAGCAGGCGGCGGCCCTCGTGAGGGCCAAAGCGCAACGCGACATCGCGGAGCATGAGCTGCGCGTGGCGCGATCCGCGTGGCTCCCGTCGCTTCAGCTTGGCGCGGAAGCGCACGCATCCGGCGACCAATTTCCGCTGCACGAGCCGGGGCTTTCCCTCACCGGCTCCCTCCGGTTTGGGGCTCCTGTTCTTCCCAACGATACCCGGGTCACCCTGGGCACGGGAGCTCAGGACGAACGGACCCGGGCGCTCTCCGCCGCCATCCATCCCGGTGACGGCCTGAACCAGCTTCCCTCTTTCGCTGCGGCCCGTCTTGCGCTGGACCAGAGCCGAGCGGTGGTGACGCTGACGCGACGCGAGATCGCCGATGCGACATCAGAGGCCATAGAACGCGTTGAACTCCTGCGTGCCCGAATCGACCTGCTTCGTCGCCGCCTCGGACTGCAGCGAGACATCAGCGCGATCCGTGACGTGCAGATCCGACTCGGCGAGATCACCCGAATCCGGGCGCTCGAGCAGGATGTGGAAACGGCGCGCACGGAGGTCGAACTGCTGCGCACAATCGCGGCAATGTTTGCCGCCGAGCTCCATCTGATCCAGCTGACTACCCCCGAACGCCATCCCGAATGGCTGGTGTTTCTTGAGGAGGAGATATGACCGTCACCACACGACCGGTTCGTTTGGGTGCTCGACCGGCCCCGATACGGGCGGCCATGCTGCTTCTGGCGCTGTGGTTGAACCTTGCGGGCTGCAGCGACCGAGAGACGGTTTCCACACCGCCGGACCCGCCGGCGGTCACGGTAACCACGGCGGCGATCCGTACGGTGCGACCGGCGCTTGAAACCCACGGTACGGTGATGCACAGCGCCATTGTGGAGGTCTTTCCCACCGTGGAGGCGGTGGTCGAGCGAATAGACGGTGAAGTTGGCGACTGGGTGACGGCAGGCGACCGACTCGCAACGCTGGACACGCGGCGGATCGAACTCGCCCTCGACCAGGCCCGGGCAGCCCTCGACGCGCGTCGCGCGATGCGGGAGCTCGCCCGGGAACAGGTTGTCGGAGGGCGGCGTGAGGTTGAGACCCAGATGATTCGCATCGCAAAAACCGAGCGCGAGCTCGCCCAGCGACAACGGGAGTACGAGACGGTTCGGGACATGCTGAGCCGCCGCGAGCAGCTGCACGTGGTTGGTGGTGTGACCGACGCCGAGCTTGATGCCGTTCGTACCCAGTACGAGCGCATCCGCACCGACCGGGAGCAGGTTGCCGGTGATCTTGCCATGCTCTCCGTTGGCTACCGCGATGACGATATCGCGGCCGCGGGATTCGCGGTTCCCTCTTCGGCTCAGGAGCGGCTCGATCGACTGATCGCGATCCATACGGCACCGCTGCGTGCCCGTCTGGAGGTGGCGGAGGCCGAGTTACGCAGTGCGGAGCTGGAGGCGATCGCGCTCTCTCGGACCCGGGACGAGACGGTGATCCGTGCACCTGTTTCCGGTCGCATATCCTCCCGTGGCCTCGATGCGGGATCGCTTGCCCGACCGCAAGCGGCGCTGTTTTCCATCATGTCGGTTGATCCGGTGCTCGTTGTGGCGCAGATAAGCGAGCACCGCATTCGCGACGTAACCACCGGTGCGGAGGTGTTGGTGTTTGTTGGACGAAACCAGGAGATGTCCGTCCCGGGAACCATCTCACTGGTGTCGCCGCGAGTCGACTCCAGTTCTCGAAGCGCGCGTATCCAGGCCACTGCCGCAAACCCGGACGGAAGCCTGCTTCCGGGAATGTTCGGCACGGTGCGCATCTTTCTGGGATCACCGGTATCCGCGGCCATCGTCCCCGACCAGGCGGTGCGAGCCGGCACTCCCGAGACGATCTTTCTGGTGCGAGACGGGCTGCTGCGGATGGTTGGGGTTACGTCGCTGGAAACGGGGGGAGGCGAGCGCGCCGTTGTCGGACCGATTTCGGAGGGTGACCTGATTGCCACCCAACCACAACCGTGGTTCCGCGACGGCTTCACCGTGACGGCGGTTCAGGACGGTCGGCCGTGAAACGGTGGGCCATGAAGCAGATTCCCCGCACGCGTGCAATGGCGCGACCGCCTGAAGTGCTTCCGGGGGTAATCGTCATTCAACTGGGTCTGATCACAGCGCTGGGTCTGGTTTCCTTTGCGCTTGCCGGCTGCGAGCTTCTGCTCGACCGGGACTCGTTGGTGGTAGAATCCTTCCCGGGTGAACCCTTCCAGGTTGTCCGCGCTGATGATCGGATATGGATTTCCTTCGATCGGGCCATGGATCACCATACGGTGGAGACGCTCTTCCAGATCGATTCCGACCGAGGTTCAGTCAGCGGCACGTCACGCTGGCACAACCAAGGGCTCTGGTTCACTCCACACCGCCCCCTCGCTGCGGGAACTCGCTATCGGATGAAACTCCACGGTCACGTGCGGGACGCCCGAGGCCGGGAGCATCGGGTCGGCGTCGACCTTCCTTTTTTTGCCGGAAGCCCCGACCACCTGCCTCCCGACGTCACCACATCCGATCCCGCATCCGGCAGCATCATCGCTCCCACCGACCCGATCAGCCTCCAGTTTTCCGCACCGATGGATGAAACGGTTACCGGCCGGAACGTTTCCGTGCAGCCCGCCGCGGAACACACGCTCACATGGCAGGATGGTGGAACGCGTCTGCTCATTATGCCGTCGTCTCGCTGGAACACTCCATCAGCCATGACGCTCCGGGTAGCCTCCGACGCGGCGGACCACGACGGTTCTGCGATGCCCCGCGAGCGGCGGTTTCTGTTTTTTGTGCAGGGGATTACCGACCGCCCTGTGGTTACCTCGGTATACGCCCTGCCCATGATCGACGGCCGGGAGCCGGTGGCGGACGCAGCAGGTGACGACGTGAACGCGCCGGACGCGGTGATTCCGGTATGGTCGGCAATTCGCATTCGGTTTTCCCAGCCGATGGATCGAACCACCGTGGAACGCGCGTGGCGCCTCGAGCCGTCGATCGCCGGAGGTTTTCGCTGGCCGGATGCGGACACCGTTGTGTTTGTACCCTCAGCGCCATTCGAGCCGGATCTGACGTACCGCGTCACGCTTTCTTCGCAGGCGAGCGATGTCGATGGAAACCGGATTGCCGGCGCCTTCGAACAGGCCTTTTCGCCAACCGACGCCGGTCTGACGCTTTCGCGGCTGCTGGTATCGGGATCTCCCGACCCGATCACCGAGTTCCCGGGTGCGGGGAGTGTCGCGCTTGATCCGTCCGCTCCACCCTACTTCGCGATGCTGTTTCAGTTTGAGTTCTCTCACCCGTTTCGGTCGTTGGCGGAGAAACATGCGGTGGTGCACGCGCTGTCGATGATGCGGCTCCTTCCCGGCGGGCAGGCGTCACCAACCGCTGTTCAGTACGGATGGATCACCGACCGGGTGCTCTCAGTTTCCTATCACGGATTCCACCCACCGGGAAGCAATGAACAGGGCCTGTTCCTGCTTCGCATACCGGGCGGCCCGTCGGGCATTCAGGCGACCGGGGGACACCGGTTGGGCACCGACGTCGAGGTACTGTTTCACATGGAGGGACCATGACACGACGGTTTGGCTATTGGGTTCGCTGTGCGACAAAGCCGGCGATGCCCCTGGTACTGGCGCTGCTGGTGGTGCCGCAGAGTGGATGCACCCTCATTGAGGATCTGCTGCACATGCAGACCCTGCGCGTGATCGCATACGAGCCGGCGCACCGCTTTGTCTCCGCGGCGGACGCCGCTTCCGTAGCGGTACTGTTCTCACGGCCCACGCACCGGGTCAACACGGAGCACGCGTTCTCCCTCGAGGATTCGCGCGGTGCGGTGGCCGGCCGGTTCTCGTGGAACGGAAGCGGCGACCGTCTGGAGTTCCGCCCTCACCACGGGTTTCAGCCGGGCGAGTCATACACGGTTCGAGTCAGTACCCGCGCCGAAGACCGCCGCGGGAATGCCCTCGACCGGGAGCTGCAGTTCTCCTTCCTGCTGCGCGATCACGACAGCCGGCCGGTCGTGACCGTTGAAGAAGTGACACTCGGTCCGACCGGAGCGTTCCTGCGTCTGGAGGTAGAGTTCTCCCAGCCCATGGCGCGCGATCGAATGATCGCAGCACTGTCGATGACACCGTCCTTCCGGTTTACCATTCAGTGGCTGAACGAAGATCACCGGTTTGCTGTGACTCCCTCCGAGCCCCTCCTGCCGGGCACCGCGTATACGGTGACAATTGCCGCGTCGGCGAGCTGTCGCGACGGCAACGCACTCGCTCAAGACCATGTCGTTCATCTGTCCACCCCCGATACGAGCTTGCCCGCGGTTGTCTCGATTACCACCAATCCAGGCGGGATCCAACTGAATACCGCGACAGACGATATGGGCGCAGCGCCTCCCGGGGTGGACGCAACCGACGGCTTTGTTCTGCGGTTCGCCTCGCCGGTGCCGGTGGGAATGCGGCCGGGCATCGTGCAGTTTGCACCCAATGTCCCGGCGTTGCTCGATTGGAACAGCGCCATGGACACGGTGACCGTGACGCCACGGCAGCGCCTGGTGCTTGAGCAACGCTACGAGTTACGGGTGCAGGAACGCCGGTTCCCCTTCACCGTCGCGGGGCCGGTTGCACCGTCGCTCTCCGGCCTTGCGTTTTCGGCTCACCTGGAAGAAGAGGCCCTTCTCCCCGTTGCTGACGGCGCGTCGCTGACCCTGATTCCCGGCGCTCCACTGAACACGCGCACCGATCAAGCCGTGCTCGATGTACGCATCACCCACGCTGAAGCGGCAACCATCCCCATCGCCTCGTTCCTGCAGTCGCTTCGGCTCTCCGCCCGCAACGGTACCTTTGCCTTCACCGTGCGCGCGGTGGAGCGCGATCCTGCGGACTCACCGCTTCCGGTTATGACCACGAACACTGCGCGTGACTCCGTACTGCGGGTTCACCTCAGTATCAGCCGTACGGGAATAGAGCCATTCGATCTTGTCACGATGGAGCTTCGTTCGGGGCTCACCGATGATCTCGGCAACCGCCTCACTGCGAACGAGGGACGGTTGATCAATGCGCGATGAATCGAAACAGCACTCGTGCAGCTCTGATGTACCTCGCCACAGCCCGGCCGGTGTCGACGGTTGCGGTCTGGGCCGCCGTATCCCTGTTGGGACTCGTGTCCCTGTCTCAGCTCGACGTCGAACTCATGCCGACAATACCCGCGCGCGAGGTATCGGTGCGGGTTGATCTGCCGGGACTGCCCGCGGATGAAATTGAGCGGATGGTTACCGTTCCCGTTGAAGACGCTCTCGCGCCAATTTCCGGCGTTGAAGAGATACGCTCGCGCAGCAGACTGGGCCGCTCCGAGGTGGTGGCACGTTTTTCGTGGAGCGCTTCTGCGCTGCGCGCGATATCGGAGGTGCGCGAGCGCGTGGACGCGGTATCCGCGGTGCTTCCCCACGGATCGAGTCGCCCCCTCATTCTGAGCTACTCACCGAGTCGACGTCCACTCATGATGCTCTCGCTTACCTCGGGGGAGACGGGAACCCAACGGCTGCCGAGCCGCGTCGCACGTCAGATCGTCATTCCGGCGCTGCGGCGGACGCCAGGGGTTGGAGCGGTTGAGGCAGTTGGCGCCGTGGAGCAGCGAGTATTCATTGAAGCAGACCCCGCGCGGATGCGCGCACTCTCTCTGACGATCCGAGAGGTTGCCGAGGCGGTCGGAATGGCGGTCCAGACCGTTCCGCTCGGCAGCTTTGAGATTGGAAGCGTCGAACACCCGGTGCGCCTCGGGGCAGCCGTCGACTCAGTCGAGTCGCTGCGCGCGCTGCCGATCGCACGCGGCGACGCGCTGATCCGCCTTGGTGAGGTCGCCCATATCGAGCTGCGCGATGACGACGCGCTGGAGTTCTTCCTCGAGGGAACAAAACCCGCCATCGGGATTGTGGTCTACCACGATCCGGTTGTACCGGCACCCCGTGCCGCGCGGGCGATTCACCGTACGGTGCGCTCGCTCAACCGCGAACTTGGGCCTCCGCTTACCCTCACGGTGGTACACGATCATTCACTCCCCGTCAGCGAGGCGCTTCACTCGGTGGTAATCGCCCTGGTGTTGGGAATCGGAGCAGCAACGCTGGTGATTGGTTTCCTGTTTCGCAATCACCGCACGATCATGGTGATCGTCTCCTCGATTCCAGCGTCCGTTCTGCTGTCGGCGATTCCGATGCGATTCCTGGGAATGACGCTCAACTCCATGTCACTCACGGGAATTGCCATTGGCATCGGGTTGATCGTCGATTCCGCCATCGTTGTTACGACGGAGCTCACGAGAGCGCCCGTACGCGAAGCCGCCTCGGTAGCGCAGATCACGTCCAACCTTGCCCCCGCCCTGTTTGGATCGGCAACGACCACGGTGCTGGTCTTTATTCCAATCCTCGCGATACCGGGACTGGTTGGCATTCTGTTCTCGCAGCTGGCGCTGAGCGTGGTCTTCCTGGTTGCAGGATCTCTCCTCAATGCGCTGACCCTCACCCCGGCGCTCTGGCTGCTGATCTCCACCGGAAATCCCGCCCGGCCACCGTCGCTCCGTTGCGTGGAAGACCGGCTCCGCCCCGCACTGCACCGCTGGCTTGCCAGTCCTCGCACGAGCGTTGCGTGGTACCTGTGCGCGGTGGTTGCCGCCGTTGCGCTCTTTGTGACGATCCCCCGTGAGGTGTTTGCATCACGACCCTACCGGTTGTTTGCGATTGACCTGGTACTTCCCACGGGAACCTCGCTTGCTGCTACCCGCCTCGCAGCCGAGACGATGAGTGAAGCCATTCTCCTCGCCGAGCCCGACGCCGTTGTTGTCGCGGAAGGCGGCTGGGATGAGCGTCGTACCACAAGCCCGGCCCCACACCACGAAACACCCAACCGTGCAACGATAACGGTTCAGCTTCCGGCAGCAGTTCCCGAGGGCGACGCACGCGTTGCCCGCCTCGCAGAAACCGGCACCACGCTGCGATCGGCACGCGTGAGTGTTCGTCCGATCCGCGCGCCAATCGAAGAGATGCTCGGCGGCACGGGTGGGAGACTGCGCGCACTGGTTCGTGGGGGCACCGGCGACGAGGCCCTCGTGAGGGCTCACCAGGCGGTTGCGGCGCTTGCCGAACTCGATCCGCCGGTGACGGCGATCGTTGCACGGGCCGAGCGCGAATCCGTCTTGTCGCTCGATCTGGATGGGGCTGCGCTCGCTCACGCACGACTGTCCACGCGCGCGGTAACCGGGTGGTTGTCACATCAGATCGCGGGAATGGAGGCCGGTACGGTGACGATCTCCAGCATCGAGTACCCTGTCACGGTTCGTGCGCCGCGAGCTGCACTTGAGCGTCCCGAGGCGATCACCCGATTGTCGATCGCAGCAGGCACCGAGTACGTCCCGCTCGAAACGGTGGTGTCCGCACGACACGAGTGGGTGCCCACCGAGCTGGTCCGCCACAACCGCTCCTCGGTGGTACCGATGGAGGTAGTGCTCCCCGACGGATTCCGCCGTGACCGGACAGTTCGTACCACGCTGGCCGCACACCATGCGACGGTTCCGTCGGATACCCGAACCACCGCAGCACACGCAGAACTGCAGAACATCCTGCTGCTGGTAATGGGCATTACCGCGCTGATGCTTGCCGCGCAGTTTGGCTCGATGCGGATGGCCGTACTGCTCCTGATGATGCTGCCGCTCTCATTCGCCGGAAGCGTGCTCGCGCTGGTAATCATCGGGGGATCGATCAACGTGGGCTCGGTATTGGGGATGCTGGTTCTGATGGGTACCGCGATGAACAACGTAATTCTCCTGCTGGATGCCTACGGTGACCGAAGCAGCGCAGAAATCATCAACGGAACCGTGAATCGCATCCTGCCCCTGTCGGCAACCGTGCTGACCACTACCGCGACCCTGGTGCCCATTGCGGCCAATCCCGCCGCGGGAGATACGCGTCAGTCCGCCGTTGTCGTAGCGGCCGGTCTGGTCGTTGGTGTGGTGGCCGTGGTCCGAATCTTCCCGGTATGGTGCCGGACGCGGAGTCCCCGGTGACGGCTTCCGCGCGAACGCGCTACGCATGTCTGCTTGCGTTGGGCATCCTTCTGATTCCTCTGCAGTCCGTGCGCATCGGCGTTGAGCCCGATGATGAAACAGGCCGGCTGATGGTGACCACCAACCATCCGGGCATGGAGGCCTCTGGGGTTGAGCGGTTGATCACCATCCCCATCGAAGATGCCCTCAGCAGCGTAACCGGGCTTCGTTCCATTCGATCGCTGAGCGCACCGGGACGGTCCACGATCGAGTTGGACTTCCTCGATCGGGTCGATGCGGTTGCCGCATATCTCGAGGTCCGGCAATGGCTCGATATCGTGCACTCCAAGCTTCCCCACGCCTCCCACCGTCCCCTCGTCGCTCGTGGAAGCATGGAGAGCCGTCCCGTATTCACGGTGGCCTTTCCGGCCGAAAGCTGGAACGAACGCGAGATTCGACGCCGCTTCGAGCGGATCGACGGCGTGGCACGCGTTGATGTCTCCGGTCTACCCCGCGCGGAGGTCGTAATCACCACCGGCCGATCGCGGGACGCTCAGCCTTTCACGAACGTGGCGGTGGAGAGTTTTCGGGCGGCCCACTCGGTTGCGTCCATACACCGAGCGGCGCGATCATCCGTTGTGATCGACGGGCGCCTTCGCTCACCGTCCAAAGTCGAAGCGGTTCGTCTCGCATCGGGACTGAGTATCGGTGACCACGTGCAGGTGCAGCGTGACGCATCCCCGCTTGCAAGCCGGGCTACCGTGGACCGCCGACCGCTCGCCTTCGTGGCGGTGCATCGGCAGGGCGATACTGCGCTCGTCGCGCTCTCTCGGCGCCTGCGTGCGGAGGCAGGTGGCATCGAGGGCGCACTGGTTTTGACCGATCGGGGAGACACCGTCGAGCGAGCGGTTCACGGGGTACTCTGGTCAATCGCCGCGGGAATCGCGGCCGTTGGCGTGGTGATCGCGACGGTGCGGCGCAGCATGGTGGAAACACTGTTTTGCATCGCGAGTATTGCTGCTGCGGCGGTGTGCGGCATGAGTGCAGCGGGGCTCGCCGGTATCGAACTGACCGCCGACAGCCTTGCTGCAATCGCGGTCTCGGCGGGGTTTGCCGCTGACCTTGCGCTGTTCTTTCTCGACGCCCGGAGAACCGCGCATTGCTCGACCCGTGCGCGCACCGACATCGCACCGACCATTGTCTGCGCGATCGCGACCACCCTGGTTGTATTTGCCCCACTGCTCTGGTGGCCCGACGCCGCGAGCGCCGGACTCACCGGCATTGCAATTGTGATTTCCGGTTCGCTGACCGGTGCGGCCCTCTTTGTGCTTGGCGCCGCGCCGGCAGTTCCGGACATGGCGTCATCCCCTTCGTCGCAGACCCACACCTGGGTGATCGCGGTGACCCGGTGGGCGTCTCGGCGACACAGACGCGTCATTGCCGCGGCAGCCGTCATCTCGCTGGCAGGAGGTATTGCTGCCTGGCAGATCCACCGTTTTGGCGTACCGGACGCACCGGAATCCTCGGTGTCGATTGTAGCGGAGTTCCCCGGCGGAACGACCCCCGATGCAGTCAGCGCGGCGGTAGAACCCCTGCGTGCCGCCGTGGAGCGCGTGCCCGGCATTCAAACCACCATCGTGGTTATTGAGTCCGAACGCGCGCGCATCGAGCTATTTCTGGCCGGCGGCAAAAACACCGGTAGCGTGCAGAACCTCGTGCGGTCCGTCTCGGCGAGTATCCCTACCGCGACCATCTGGTTCCCGCACGATGCAGCCGCCGACGTGCGTCGCTCGGTTCCCATTCTGGTGCGCGCCACCAGCACTCAGGAAGCGCAACAGATCGCGCGCGAGATTGCGTCGTTGATTGGCGGTCACCCATCGACCGAGGCGGTTCTCTTTCGATTCAAGGAAGGGGCCGCCGCGTGCGTACTTCAAACAGACCTCGACGGTCTCGTCCAAACCGGTTCACAGCTGCGCGACGTCGTTGAGCCGATTCGGCGCGCCCACTCGCGACCGGTCATCGCAAAATGGCACGAGGGGGAACAGGAGCTCGATGTGGTGCTCGCCATGGGGCAATTACCCGCCGGCGACTGCCTGACCGATGCTCGATGGTTGTCCGAGACCGTTCCGCCGGGAACCGGAGACACACTATCCGCTTCGTGGGAACCCGCGCTTGGACGAATTTCCCGCCACGATCGTGCACCCAGTGCCGAACTGGTGGTCCTCACCAGCCGACCCGCTGAGATTCGGTCGGCCGCAGTGACGCAGGCCATCGCTCTCCCCGCCTTTGCGACCGTTCATGTCGATCCATCCGAACCGCTGCGGCGACGACAGCGGCGGACGACGACCGTGGCATCGGCGCTCGCTCTGGTGCTTGTTGGGTTTGTCCTGCTGATACGCTATCAACGGCTGCGCGCCGTTATCACCGCGTTGGCTCTGGTTCCTCCGACCCTGGCCGTTCCATTGGTGGTCGCCGCGATGATCCGGGCACCGCTCGATCGCTCCCTGCTGGCGGGGCTGCTTCTCGCGGCCGGCAGCGGGGTCAACAACGCCATTCTGGTTCTCGATCGAGTGCAGGTGCACGGTGAACAGACTCTGGAAGCGATCCGCCGCTCGTTGACGCCCATCGTGCTTGCCACAATCACAACCGTAACCGCGGTGATTCCCCTGGTTGGGCTTGGGGCGACCGCAGGAGCGGCCGCGATGATCTCGATGGTGGTGGCAGTGGGCACGGTGGCCGCGCTGGCAGCCACTGCGCTTCTTCTCCCTGCGGTGATGGATGGCTTCCGACCACCGCTGTCTTCCAATCAACGCTCTCGTCCAACCAGACGGTCGATCCGCTCGGCGGCAATCGGGGACACTGACACGGCCGCAGAAACAAGGTAGTCGCGCACCGCCGGAATCAAGGCGATGCGCTGAAGACCGAGAAGCACGGCCCAGAGATAGGGTGAGTCCGGCATTGAGAGTGCCGCAACCAACGGATCAAGCCGATGCGGATCCCGAAGCCAGATCGCCGCGTCGATGATCTGATCGATTTCGGCGGGGAGAAGCAGGATGCGAGCGTCCTGCGGTGGGAGCCCGACCAACACGGCGAGTTCCATTCGAGCCTGGTACGCCTCGGCGGAGGCTGGCGCGGCGAGGATGGTTCGTTCCAGAAGCTGCCGCATCGTCAGCACGGAGTAACCGGGAAGAGCGCCTCGCCGATGCGCCTCGCGCAAGCCTCTCCAGAGCTGCGAGTAGTAGTACTGCATCCCGGCGAAGAGCGGCTCGAGTTCTGCGTAGCGATGAAAGAGGTCCACCGCCACCGGAGGGTTGCGTATCCGCGACGCGAGCAGCAGGTAGGTTACGAAGGGATGATCGATGTTGTCGACCAGGTCGACCAGGAGCCACGATGCGCTCTCCCACGACTGGTCGAGGAAGGCGCGATACGCCGCCACGAGTTGGCGCGCGGCAATTGACGCAGGATCATCATGCAACAGCGCTCCCTCGAGATCGGAAAGCGCGCGCTGCGTCGCGTCTCGGCTGCGCCCATGATGGTATCGGAGGTACTCAGCCTCGACCAACACTGCGGCCACAGCTCGATCGGGTCTCCCTACCCATTCGTGGAGCAGAGACTCTTCACTTCCGTGACCGGGTGCGTATCCAAAACGCGCTGTTCGCTCGGCGATAACCCCAAGCGCCGCGTGGTAGTCCCCCAGCCCGCGAAACGCCACGATGAGCGCATCGAGATCGGGCTCATCGAGTGGGCGGCCTACCCGGGAAAACGCAGCAACCGCGGCGGGGTAGTCTGCAAGCGCCACCGACGCGCGCCCGAGCACCAACAGGGCACCATCCTGCGATTCCTGCTCGCTGCTCTGCGTTGCATCCGCGAGGCGATGCGCTCTCTCTGCGCGCGTTCTGGCCTGAAGATAGTCGCCTCGCTCCATGGCAACGGCAGCGAGAAGGGTGCGCGCACGGACCGACTGTCGCGCACTCAGCCTGCGATGAAGCCCACGTCCGTGCGTCGACAACCGAGCCGGCACATCGCCGAGCGCCCACTGGAGGAAGATTTCTGCGTCGGCGAGCCGTCCGTACCGGGCGGCGTCCTCACCAAGGGCGAGCGCGAGGTCCCGGCGCCCGGGCGATTGAAGCAGATCGCCGAGATCGCTTCGAGCCGGTATGTCCCGCCCGCCGGGCAGCGAGCATCCAATCAACAACCATCCGACGGCGAGCACCGTCGAGCACGCCACCATCCATCCCGGGTACGCGATACAACCTGTTCTGTTTCTCTGTCTCATACCTCATAAGACAGAGGGAAAACTCCGCACGCTTCACAGCCGGGGAAAATTTCTCGTTATTCTGGTTTCTACCCGATCACCCGCTCCAGCACGTAGACAAAGTTGCGGTCGGTGCCAAATACCACCCATCGGCCGGCAATCACCGGGGGACTCAGGATCGAGCCTTCGATCTCCAGCTCCCAGATGACCCGTCCGGTGCGCGCGGAGAGCGCCACCAGCCGCGGCGGCCGCGGTTCCAGCTCGTCCTGTACCGACGCCGTCCACGGCACGAAGCCGGGAGTGGGCTGCTGCTGGGGGGCGTTCATGTCTTCGCCGCGCAGGCCGATGTAGACCCGGTCGCCGGCTACCACCGGCGCGCTGCTGGTCCGGCGGCTGAACTCGCGCTCCCAGACCGGCTCACCGGTGCGCGCGTCGAGCGCCCGCACCACGTTGTCGCCGCCGGCAACAATCACGCGGTTGCGCCACACCGCCGGCGCCTGGTAATCGAGGATATTGAGCAGATCGCGAAACTCCAGAAAGAGGTTACGCGGCCGGTCCGGTCCCCAGCGCGATTCCGCCTGGTGCACCCACTCGATGCGGCCGGTCTCCCGGTCGAGGGCGTAGTGGCGAAACTCCCACCACTCCCCGCGGGACCGGCTGGTGGCCATGAAGACCCGCCGATCGGTGACCGCCGGGAAGCTGTACCAGGTGGCGTCCATGATCTCTTCGGGCAGGAGCCAGTGGTACTCGCGTGTGCGAAGATCAAACGCTCCCAGCGTCCGCGGATTGCTCAGGGGGCCGCGGGCAAAGTAGATCACGTCGTCGTAGACCTGAAAGGTGTCGCGATGCCAGATCGGGTTGACCAGCTCGTGGACCAGCTCGCCGTCGGGATTGAGAAACCAGGTGCTGCCGCCGTCGCTTGAGAAGATGATGTAGTCGTTGTGGCGCAGCACTGTGGACTGTACCGTTCTCCCCGTAAAGAAGCGCCATCGCTCGGTGCCGTCGGCCTTGTTGACCGCGTAGGCGTGCCCGTCGTTGGAGCCAAAGTAGACCACTTCGTCGTCGGCAAAGGGGATGCTGTTCACCGGCGCACCGGTGCTGAAGACCCAGCGCATGTACCCGGTTTCGATGTCCATGGCGTAGAAGTTTCCATCGGTGGACCCGAAGTACATCACGTTGTCTTTGATGACGAGGTTATTGAAGGCAAAGGCGCGCATCTGGGCCGACTGCAGCTGCAGCTTCCAGCGAACGCCCAGCGGCGGCGGCATGGGATTGCGGGTGAATCCTCGCCCCCCCTCGCCCCGGAAGGCAATCCAGTCATCGCGAAACCCGCAGCCGGAGAGCGCAGTCAGCCCGGACAGAACCAGCAGAGCCCGGACAAGCACAGCAGCAACGCGTGATCTCCCAATCGGTTTCATCGGTGCCCCCTCAGTACTGTAGCCCGCGCAGGCTGAAGAGCCGCCGCAGTGCTCCGCGCAGCCCGTCGCGCCGGCTCGCGCGCACGGCGTCGCGGTAGCGCTGCTGCAGCGACTGCCACATCGACTGTCGCTCATCTTCGGGCGCCGAAACGTGGTAGCGAAGCCGCGTGTAGTCCGCGGCAAAGTCGTGCAGCTCCGCGTGGCGTTGCGCGTACTCGAGCGGGGTCTGCGAGGGTCGCTTGATATCGTACCCCGCGGCGGCCAGCTTCATGAGCAGGGCGGTGTAGAGTGCGCGACTTCCCTCATGGCCCCGGCGCCGGGCGGTTGAGACCAGGTAGCCCTCTTTTCCGTACCGGTAGGCGTAGAGGCCCACCAGCGTGGCAATGGCCAGCAGACCAAACAGTCGGGCGACTTCCCTCCACGGAAAGACAAAGCCGGTAAAGCGCTCGGTGCGCGGATCGATCATGGGAATGACCACCGCCAGGTCGTTGGGATCATCGCCCGGTGCGGGCGGGATCGCGTACTGCGTGGGCTCAAAGTCCACCCAGCCGTAGCCGGGCACGTAGTACTGCACCCACGAGTGGCGGTGAGAGGTGGTCACCAGGTAGAGGTCGCGCAGGTGATACTCCGCCAGCTCGGGGATCTGCTGCTGCAGCACCCAGAGCCCCTGCACGTGCGACATGGTCTGCAGGCCGCGCGCGGCGAGGTAGCCGGTCACCACCCGCGAGGGTATCCCCACCATGCGGCCCAGAATTGCCGCCGTGTTGGAGAACTCCACGCAGTCGCCCGTCTGGGTCAGATCAACAAAGCGCACCATGTGCGAGGTGCTCGTGTTGTCCACAAAGCCCGCCTTGTACTGGAAGTCCGAAAAGGCGCGCAGGATTGCCTGGATGGTCTCCACGTGGGTGAGGTCGGTGGGCACGCGTTCATCAAGAAACGCTTGAAACACAGCCCGGTCCGACTCGCGCAGATCGATCTGCAGGTAGTCCTGCAGCCGTTCGCGCTCGCTCTCGGTGAGTCCGCGGGCACGGCGCAGCTCACCCTGCGGCGCCAGGCTCAGCTGTGAGACCGAGTTGTAGAAGTAGCTGAACGGATAGTAGTTGGAGCGGAATACGGTTGGTTCAACGGCGAGCGGCCGGTACTGCAGTACCCGGTCCGGGATGGTGGAGAAGAAGCGAACGTCCTGCCGGGTGCGCCCCCGGTCAAAGCTGCGATCGCGGTTTTCCCAGGTGCCGATGAGCCGCATGTGCACCAGATCATTGAGCGGTTCGTTCTGTGCGCGCTGAAAACCACGCACCGTATCAAAGCGGTTGTGATAGCCGTCGGCCGCGTAGATTGGCTCGCGCGAGGAGGCCACCACCATGACCGCGCGCTGTTCGGTGGGAGCGCTGCCGTCACCGGTGGCACCCCACTGGTCCGCCGGCACCCCCTCCAGCCCGCCGCCGGGGTGATCGGCGAGGCCGTTGGCATCGCCGTTCAGCCCGTCCTCGCCCAGACCGTCCATGCCCTGCCCGCGCAGGCTGCCGTTGGGAATGCCGTCTCCCCACTCGTCCATGGGTACGGGGCGTGAATCCGCCGTCCGGTTGAGCAGGTTGGAGACCGGGTTGTGATCCAGGAATCCCGATGGCAGCAGAAAGGCCACCACCAGCAGGAGGGGAACAACCACGGCAAGAAACGCGACGGCCTCGCGCCCAACCCGCCCGCGCACGCGGTCCTGCGCCGTGCGGCGGTGCGCCGGTTCCTCCGCAAACGACGCGGCAAAGACCGACCGCCGCGACGCGGCGTAGAGCACCAGACCGTGCAGGAGGAAGGCGGCAATCATCAGGACAAAGATCACCCCCGAAGCCACCACACTCTGCGCAAAGACCTCTTCCGAGGCACGCGAGAAGATGAGCATCCGGTAATAGACAAACCCAATCACAAACTGCTCGAGGGCAAACGCCCAGCGAAACCGTGCGCCAAAATGAAAGATGAGCACCGTCAGCACAAAGCCCAGCGCGCCGGCCACGAAGGCGAGCCGGAACGACGAGTCAAAGCCCGAGACCCCCGCCGAGAAGAACAGCAGTACCGCGAACGCGGTGGCAAGCCAGCGACTCAGGCGCATGCGCGGCGGCGCAAGGAAGTAGCCGATCACCATCTGCAGCGGAACCAGCACAAACCAGATGAGGGCCGTGCGGGTGTCGTAGGAAACCACCACCGCCGGGTGCAGAACCGGCGCCACAAAGGCCACCAGATAGAGCATCAACCGCGAAAGAAAGAGCATCGTCATGACGCGCTCCTGGAAATCGGGCTCCGCGGCGCGGGGCCGAAGAACTCGATGATGGGAGAGAGTTGGTCCACAACGGTCACCCGCTCACTCTCGCGAACCGCCGACGGCGGATAGCGTCGATCGCGCAGCCGCACCAGTCGGGTGGGAAGCGCGGCGGGAACCATGGCATAGCCAAGGTCAACGGACAGCTCGGTGGCGCGCCCCGGCGCCTCCGTGCGAAAGATATGCGCCTGCACCTGGGGCCTCGCCTCCAGGAAGGAACCAAGCGCTTCGTCGTATACGGTTGAGAACACCACGATGAGCCGGTCTTTGGGATCGTGAAAGAGCTCGGGCGGCTCGTCCACGTAGTGCAGCGCCCCCACTTCGCCGGCGATCTCGTCGATGTCGGTCTCGTTTTCCAGCAGGGTATCGCCGTCGGCCGTGACGAGGCGAAACTCGTACGACTCGTTCTGCCGCTTCACCTGGCGCATGAAGGAGAGAACCCAGCCCTTCAGCAGGTCCAGATGCACCAGCGACTCCAGGCTCTCCTGGTACCCGCGGCCGGATGCGCCCAGCACGCGGCGAAAGTGGCGCAAGTAGACGGTGATCACCTGGGTCTGATCCTGCGTCAGTGGCGAGATGCGCGTGTAAAGGTTGGATATCCGGGTGGAGGCCTTCCAGTTGATGTCGCGGAAGCGGTCGCCGGGCACGTATTCGCGCATGTAGTAGCGCTCTTCCTCGGGGCTCTTGGTGCGGCTGGTCTCCCGTTCGCCGCCGGCAGCGTAGACCGAAGGAAGATCCTGCTGGGTGAGGATGGGCGGCCGCACGGCGAGCGTCCGCCCGGCGGGCTCGCCAAACCCCGCTCGAACCAGCCCAAACAGGTCACGCACCAGCAGGGTGCGCCGGCAGCGAAGCGTTCCGCTGAAGGGAAGAAAAATCGGAACCGACAGCTCCGCACCGCTGGTGGCCGAAGCGTCCTTGTAAAACGAAAACGATGTGTGCGGTGAGCACTCCAACCGCCCCCGCAGCACGCAGTGCAGCCGAAAGAACCACCACGACGAGGCGCCTTCCACCTCCATGCGATGGTGCTGCCGATTGAACCGGGAGTGGATGGGCGGCGCGCTGTGCCACTCGATGCGGCCGCGTGATGCCCGCAGGGCCTGAATGCGAGCCAGAACCGCGAGCAGCACCAGCACGACCAGAACGGATGTCGAGAGGAAGAGCCCAACCGGGTCGCGAACGGTAACGCTTCGCGCGAACAGATAGATACCCGCCGCGGAGAGCAGCGAGCCGACAAGGGTGAACGGGTACCAGGTATGGATCCAACGCGCCGGAATCCGCAGGCTATGCTCAACCCGCGCGTACGCACGGCGAAGCGTCTGCGCCGGCGCAGAGTCAAGCAGCATCGCGTGCATACGCACCATCACCTACCGTCTGGCCTCCACAGGAACCGTATCAAGAATTTCTTCGATGATGGTCATGGCGGACTGTGCGGCGTTCTTCATCACCAGTCGGTGAGAGACCGCAGCCGGAAGAATCTCCTTGATGAGATCCACGGTGACGAAGTCCATCCCGCGGATCATCGCGAGCGCCCGCCCCATTCGTGAGAGCTTTACCCCGGTTCGCGGGCTTGCTCCCACCGCCACCTCGTCGTGGGCGCGGCTCTTGCGCACGCATGCGACGATGTATGATACCACCTCGGGATGGATGGCCACCTCGTCCACCATGCGTTTCCACGCCAGCAGCTGCTGAAAGGGAACCACGGGGCCAAAGGTGGCCCACGCATCTTCGCGGCCGTGACGCTGTACGATATCGGCTTCCGCCGCTTCGTTGGGGTAGCCCATCGAAAGCTGAATCATGAAGCGGTCCAGCTGCGGTGCCGGCAGCGGAAAGAGATGGGAACCCTTGAGATTCATGGTTGCGATGATGAAGAAGGGCTCGGTGAGGTCAAAGGTTCGCCCTTCTACCGTCACACACTGCTCTTCCATCGCCTGAAAGAAACTCCCCTGCGTCTTGGGGGTAAGAAGGTTGATCTCGTCGCAGAGCACAAAGTGCGCGAAAATCGGCCCCTTGTTGAACACCAGGTCGTGCGAGGTGCCGTGAATGCGGTTATACCCAAGGATGTCCTGGGGAAGGAGATCAACGGTGCACTGAATCCGGCTGAAATCTTCCATCGCGGGGGCGCCGTTTGTCGGCGTGCCGCGGTGATTGTTCTGCCCTTCCCACGCGATTGAGCCCGCGAGGGCTTTGGCCAGCGAGGTCTTTCCCACCCCGTGCGAGTCGGCGAGCAGCACGTGGCCGCCGGCGATGTGCGCTGCAAGCAGGTGCTCGAGCTTGGTTGGATCAATCGATATGACGGAACGGATGTTGTCGATCAACAGGGAAACACCTGATGCGACATCTCGTACGCTCTTTGCTTCCATTAGTTCGAATGTAGAACCTGGGATGCATAAAGTCAATCAAAGCAATCAGTTTTCACGCCGCGCACAGACAGCCGGCCTTTGGCGTGGATTGTGCACTTTTCTTTCCAAATATGCGGATATTCCCGCGAGAAAGCGGTATCTTGTGGGTCCAAGGCGTTTCTGGTTTGGCCGCTGAGTCCGGTTCCTCCGTCCTGGACCGGTGGTGTTCGTTCTGTTAGCCTTGGGTTTTCATCGGCGTCGTGGCGGGGTGCGGGCGTCTTCCCGTCACGGCTCCACTTTTCTGTTCTTGCGGTTTTCCGGGTTCCATGCTAAGAGAGAACCGCATGGCTTCACCCGGCTGGTCCGATCTTCCATCGTTCATCCTGTTTCTCAACACCCACCCACTGTTTGCCATCGGCATCATGCTGGTACTCGGCTATCTCTTCGGGCACACCGCCGAGCGGGTGGGGCTCCCGGAAATCACCGGTTTTCTTGCCGCGGGGCTGCTCATGGGGCCGTCGGTTGCCGCCGTGATCTCTTCGGAGGTAGCCACCGAACTGCTGATTATCACCGAAATCGCGCTGGGCCTCATCTGTTTTACCATTGGCGCGGAGCTCTACCTTCCCAAGTTGCGGCGGGTCGGCAGACAGGTTGGCTGGATAACCGCGGGCCAGATTGGCGTCACCTTTCTGCTGGTGTTTGGTGCGCTCTCTTTGATCGGAGTGCAACCCACATTTCCTCTGCTGCTGGCGGCCACGGCAGGAACTACATCTCCTGCGGCAACGGTGGTCATTGTGCGATCCCTGCGCGCACGCGGTGTCTACGTCGACTACCTGTTTGGAACGGTGGCCCTTGGGGATGCCGCCGCCATCGTCCTGTTCAGCATTCTGCTGGCGGTTGCCGGCGTCTCGCTCGGCATCCACGCCGCAGCCTCGGCAGTCGCGGTGGTGATCTCCGTTGCCGCCAACCTCGCGCTCTCGCTGGTACTGGGCGTCGCCGGCGGGATGACCATCCACGCGATTACCCGCCGCCAGGAGAGTTCCGCGGAGATTCTCATTGTAACCGTTGGCGTGGTCCTGCTGGGCACGGCCGTTGCGGCTGCCTTCGGCCTCTCACCCCTGTTGCTCAACATCACCTGTGGCGCGGTCGTTGCCAACATCGCTCCGCGAAACAGCCGGATCTTTCGCACCATCGAGCCGCTCACGCCGCCGATCTACGCGCTCTTCTTTGTCATCGCGGGGACCAAGCTCAGGCCCACGCTCTTTTTGCAACCGGAGCTCCTGCTCGGCGGAGGCGTCTACGTCATCGGGCGCGCCGTTGGCAAGTACACCGGCGCCTGGGTGGGGGCGAAGATCAACCGCGTTGACCCGGCGATTCGCCGCTGGATTGGAGTCTCACTGCTTCCCCAGGCCGGTATTGCCCTCGGCCTCGTGCTCATGCTGCAACTGCTGGGAGAAGGTGCGGGACCGGAAATTGAACAGGCCATATCGACCGCGGTCAACGTGGTGCTCTTTGCCGTATTCATCAATGAGGTTCTGGGGCCACCCCTGTCGCGGCACGCCACCCTCAAGGGCAATCGCATGGAGGCAACATGAACATTCCCGACGTCATCGAAGCGGTCAGCTGTGAGCCGCGGTTTCACGCCCGGACAAAAGACGAAGCGCTCCGGGCCCTGGCCCGCCTGGCTGCGAACAGCCCCGCCCTGGAAGCCGTGGGGGCCGAACCGGTCTACGAGGCGCTCGCGAAGCGCGAGTCGCAGGGGTCAACCGGCTTTGGCAACGAGATTGCCCTTCCCCACGCCCGGATCCCCGGGCTGACGCGGTTTGTGGTGTTTGCGGTGAGTTGTCCACGCGGGATTCCGTTTGACGCGCTGGACAAGAAAAAGGTGAAGCTTCTCTTTGTGATTCTGGCGCCGCCGGATGCGGTGACCCAGCACCTGCGGGTGCTGGCAACAATTTCCCGCGCAATCGGCCACACCACCATGAAAAAAGAGCTGCTCGCCGCGCGCTCCGCGGAGACTATGGCCGAATCCATCATCCGAAACCTTGGCGATCCGGCTGCGACCGCACAGACCGCACCGGAGGTGATGAAGCTGATGCTGATCAACCTCTACGTGGAGGAGTATCTCTACGAGGTGCTCGAGATGATGGTTGAGCTCGGGATCGAAGGCGCCACCATTCTGGAGTCAACCGGAATGGGCCGCTACGTGTCGAGCGTGCCGATCTTTGCCGAGTTCATTGGCTTCATGAAAGAGAGCAAGAACTTCTCCAAGACCATTATTGCCATGGTCCCCGACCGTCACGTGCAGAAGGTGGTCGAAGGGGTCGAAGAGGTTACCGGCGATCTGGACAAGCACGACGGGGCTGCCATTCTGGTTCTCGATGTAGGCCGTTACAAAGGATCGATGCGGATGATGTGACGG
>REDM01000224.1 GCA_007693485.1 Spirochaetaceae bacterium | reverse complement strand
TCGCTGATCGCGCCCGCCGCCCTCCCCGGGATTACCGATGTGGCCGAGGCTGACCGCGTGGTTCAGACCGTCATCCAGACCTTTCTGCCGCGCTGGTTTGCGGTCTTTGTGCTGATGGGAGTGATCGCGGCTGCAGTCTCCACCGCTGCGGTACAGCTCATGACATCGAGCATCATCGTTGCGCGTGACGTAATCCAGGGTGTGTTGAAGCCGGACGCCGACGATGCGGAGATCACCCTCTGGGCGCGTATTTCGGTGATCGCCATCGTTGTGCTGAGCCTGGGAGTGACCGTCGCGGTCACCCTGGGAATTGGCGAAGAGGCAATGGCGCTCTACCTTTCCGACGTAAGCGTGCCCGGATTCGCCCAATGGGCACCCGCCCTGGTCGGTGGACTCCTCTGGAAGCGAGGCACGCGTCAAGGCGCCCTGGCGGCAACCAGCGTCGGCGTGATCTATCTCGCGCTTGGCCTGCTCATTACCGGCCCGGGCGGATCTCGCCCGCTGCTGTTTAACCTGCATCCGGTGATTCCGACCCTTCCGATCAACGCGCTGGTCTACATCGTGGTGAGCCACTTGACCGAGAAACCGAGCGAAGAGATCATCGAGGTCTTTTTCAATGAGGTCGATGACTACCTTCTGAGCGAAAAATCGTAACCGACTGACCAACAGTACCCCGGCCGGTTCCCTGAATCGGCCGGGGACATACAAGGAAACCGAACGAATGGCTGATACCTGGAGATTGATCTCGAACCCCAAAGGCGAAATCGCCGACATGGTGGGATACGCCTCGGCACTGGTTGAGGGGCGCATCGCCGGCAAGTACATGCTATCCACCGAGAAACTGCCCGACACCATCGTGGTGCAGGGTTTCCGCGAAAAAGGCATTCTTGCAGGGGCGGAAATCGACATCAATCGGGACACGGCAAAGAAGTACGGCATCTCGGTTGCCAACTACCCGCGCGGTGGCCGCGGCGGCCCGAAGCCGGTGGGAACAGTGAGCCTCTCCGATCTGCTCAAGACCTCGTCACGCAACTTCAGCGCGGTAGAAACCGCTCCCGACGATCCTGCGGTCCTGCTCTACACATCCGGTACCACCGGCCGCCCCAAGGGCGTCACCCTCACCCACCGAAACTTCCACCAGCAGTGTACCAACGTCAGCAAAGTTATGCCGCTGCTTCCCGAGGACGTGGTGGTACTGGTACTGCCGCTGTTCCACGTCTACGGCCTCTCCAACGGTCTGGTCTCGGGTATCTTCTTTGGTACCAAAATGACGCTGGTACCGCAGTACAGTCCATCCATGTTGCTGGAGAACATCGCCAAGGTGAAGGCTACGGTGCTCATCGCCGTGCCGAGCATGTACATGCACCTGCTGCAGCTCGCCAAAACGCGCAAGGCGGGGATACCGCAGTCGCTACGGGTCTGTGTCTCCGGGGGGGCACCGTTGACCCTCACCACCCTGCGCGAGTTTGAAGAGGCGTTCCAGACCCGAATCGCCGAGGGCTACGGTTTGACCGAGACCACTTCGTCGGTCTGCCTCAACAAAAGCGGTGAGGCGTTCAAACCCGGTTCCATCGGTCCCGCCGCTGAGGGCGTGGAGATGCGCGTCGTGGATGACAACGACAACGAAGTGCCCGACGGAACCGAAGGTGAAATTGTGATTCGAAGCGCCGTTGTCACTCCGGGCTACTGGAATAACCCCGAGGCAACCGCAGAATCCATCATTGACGGATGGCTGCACACCGGCGACCTCGGCTACCGCGATCCGGACGGCTTTTTCTTCATCACCGACCGGAAAAAAGACCTCATCATCCGCGGCGGCTTCAACATCTCCCCGCGCGAAATCGAGGAGTTTCTCGTAACCAACCCCAAGGTGTACGACGCCGCGGTAATCGCGGTACACGACAAACGGGACCGTGAGGCGGTGAAGGCCTTTGTGGTCCTTGAAGAGGGCCAGACGGCCACCGAGCGCGAAATCCTGGACTTCTGCTCTGAGGGGCTCGCCGAGTACAAGGTACCCAAATTTGTGGAGTTCCGGGATACCCTGCCAAAGAGCGCCACCGGGAAGATCCTCCGCAAAGAGCTGCGCGAAGGCTATCAGGACGATCGAATGCTGGACCAGCAGGCCGGCGAGGAGGCCTCCAATGGATAATGTGCGAAGCCTGGGCAAGATGCTCGAAGAGGTCGCCAAGAAGCAGAAGAAGAAACAGGCCATTTTGTTCGAGAACCGCGAGGTCAGTTACCGCGAGCTCGATGAGAACGCCAACAAAATCGCCAATGGTCTTAAGTCGCTCGGTATCATCAAAGGTGATCGCGTAGCGCTGATGATGCCCAACATCCCCGACTTCATCTACGCATTCTTTGCGATTCAAAAGCTCGGGGCAGTCGCCGTTCCCTTCAACACCATGTACAAGGGACGCGAGATCATCCACATTCTGAACGACTGCGGCGCTCGCGCCATCATCACCATGACCAACTTCGCTAACCTTATCAACGAGGTGCGCGAAGACGTGCCAACCCTCGAGCATGTGATTCTCACCGGACAGCGGACGATGGTCTTCGTCACACCCGACAACACCGTCAATGTGCAGATGGTGGTGGGAAAGAAGACCTTTGAGTCGGGAGACGACGCCTTCCGCGTGGTTGGCGAGATCCTCATCGACACTTTCAAGCAGTTTGGCGTTGAGACGTGGTACAAGCATCGCGGAGGCGTACGGGTCGGCGGCAAAAAGCTTGCTACCGTCCTGGTCTCCGAGGTGGAGAACCTCGTGGTAATCAACGTGGTTGCCTTCCTGGGACCGCTGCACACCGATGACTTCTTCCGCGTAATCTGGGTGTCACCCGAGGTCAAGGACAAGGTGATGGAGCCGATGACCTCGGTTGAGGAAGAGACGGGGACGCTTCCGTCGATCGACGAGTTCAAGACCAAACTGCTCACCTCACTGAAGGCGCGGCTGGGTGTTGATGCCGAAGAAGGGCAGCTGAAACGCGATGAACTGTTTGGATACGAGAAGACATTAGCACTGGCGCGAAAGACGCAGTGAGTGTTACCATGGGGCCATGATCTCCGGCCCCATGATCCGCGTTCTCCGGCTTGCCTTTCTGACCGCTCTCTGCATGGCCGTATGGCTTCTGGTGTCGCAGGACCTGCACCCGGTGGCCGTTACGGCCGGAGCGCTCTTCTCAGTGGTTGCTGCCGTGATCAGCAACCGTGCCTTCTTTGAGCCAAACCTTGTCCACCGCAGCGACTTCTTCATCCGCTTCGATCTGGTTGTGGCCTTCATCGCACTGATCGTGATCCAGAGCTATCTTTCGAGCGTGGAGATCATCGTGCGCATGATCCGCCGTGACTATCGGCCGGGCATCGTGCGCATCCGAACAAACCTTCGCTCCCCCGTCGGAAGAACGGTGCTTGCGAACACCATCAGCATGATTCCCGGCACGCTTAGCCTCTGGCTCAAGGATCAGCACATCTACGTGCACTGGTTTGACAAGAAAACCCATCACAGCAGCAAAGCGCGCGCCCTGATCACGGGAGCAATCGAACCGCTGTTGTCCCGGATCTTCGGATGAGTCTGTTCATCGGCATCCTCGTGGTCTTTCTGGCGCTTGCGGCCGTCCGACTTGTCATCGGCCCCACCACCGAGGATCGACTTCTCGGCCTGACCATGGTTTCCGCCCACATCGTGCTGATCCTGGCGATGCTCGCGGTAGAGTTTGGAAACTCGTTCTACCTGGACGCAGCGATGATCTACGCCCTGCTCTCGTTTACCGAGGTCATCGCCTACGTCCGCTTCAGCGGATCGGGAGGATAGGGCATGCCGCTGTTTGGCTCCATCATCATCGCGATCGGCCTGGTCTTCATGGCGTTCGGTATTCTGGGCTCCATCATCCTGCCGGATCTGCTCACCCGGTCCCACGCCGCAACAAAGTGCGGCATCACCGGTTCGGTCACCATTCTGGCCGGCCTTGCCGCGTACACCCTGCAGTGGGACTTTGGTCTCAAGCTGTTTTTTATCATCGTGTTTACTTTTCTCACGGGACCAATCATCGCCCACGTGATTGCGGTAGGGCATCTGCGGCGGCGAGCCGGGCGGGAGAGACCATGAATCCAAATCTCATCATGAACCTTGAGTCGGTTCTCTCTATCATGCTGCTTGGCGCAACCATCGCGGTGGTCTTCTCGAGAAACATGATCAACGCAGTGATTGGGTGCAGCGTCTTCAGCATGTTTCTGACGCTGAAGTACTTCACCCTGAACGCCCCGGATGTGGCAATCACGGAGGCGGCCCTGGGTGCGGGACTCTCCACGCTGGTGTTTCTGGTCGCCATTCACAAAACCAGCGGCCGCTCACCGGCTGCGAAGCAGGGCACGCCGGCGGAAGACCCGCAGGCGGACGCCCGGGGGCGGGACCAGCAATGCTGACCATGTTTGTCGTTCTGCGCGATGAAGAGCAGACGCGCACGGTGGTCTCGACCATGATCGAGTGCGGGATCTTTGAGGCAACGATTCTGGACGGAGAGGGCGTCGAGCACTACGCAGCGGAGACAATACCCGTTTTCTCTTCGCTGGGCTCACTGTTTGGTGACCGGTCTACGTACAACAACACCATCATCGCGGCGGTCGAGAACCGGGAGACGGTCGTGGAGTTTGTGTCACTCTGCGCCAAGACGGGGATCGACTTTTCGCAACCCGGTGTTGGATCGGTGATGGCCGTGGCGTGTGAGTTCTTTGCCGGAGAGCGGGGCCCGCGCCCATGATCGATCCCGGCAACTCGCAGATCGTCCAGACGAGCGTACGCAAGCTCTTTCCCTTTGCGGTGATCTTCTCCATCTATGTGTTCTCCTACGGAGCGAACCTTCCCGGGGGCGGCTTTCAGGCGGGGGTGGTCTTTGGAACCATCGTGGTGGTCTTTGAACTGAGCTTTGGCCGGCGTATCGGATCACACGCAGCCTATCAGATCATCGAGTTTGTCGGGATCGTGATCCTGGTTGGATGTATGATCTGGGGCTACCTTGACAGCGGCTATTTCTTCGGCGGCCTCTACCGCCACACCACGGAGACCCTGCTGTTCTCCAGCGTCTACTACTGGTTTCTGAATCTCGCCATCTATCTGGAAGTACTCGCGTCGATGGTGTTGATCTTCCGCGGCTTCATCGAGTGGCGCGATGACCGGTAGGCTCTTTCGCATCGCGGTGGCAATCCTGATGGTCTCTGCATTCGTGTACATGACCATCTGGCTCGCCGGGGTGGAGATTGTATTTCACGAAGAAATCGTCGACTACGTGGCCATCGCCCGTACGATGAACATCCGCAACCTGGTCTCCGTAATCTACCTGGGGCCGCGGATCTTCGACACCATGATCGAGGTCCTGGTGGTGGTGCTTACCGTCTACGGCATGACCTTTCTGCGAGGCAACGAATGATCCTCGCGGTGCTCTGTGTTGCCATCTACGGCCTGATCGTCAGCGAAAACCTCATCCGCAAGGTGATGTGCTTGAGCATCATCGAGAGCATCATCATCATGACCTTTCTGACCACCGGTTTCACGCGTGGGGCCGCGGCACCCATTCTGGTGGAAGGCGTGCAGAACATGGTCGATCCAGTACCGCAGGCGCTGATGCTCACGGCCATCGTGATCGGCGTCTGCTTCAACTCGCTGGCCATCGCCGTGATTGTGAAGATCTACTACCGGTATGGCTCTATTGACAGCAGGGACTTTCGTGACCGTTAGAACCGCGATCCTCTTCTTCCCACTGATTCCGATGATCGCCCTCGTGCTTACGCTTGCGGTCAAATACCTGCTGCACCGCGACGTGTCGCTGCCGATGATCGCGCTCAGCTCCATTCTGCAGATCGCCACCGGGGTGTTTCTGATTCTGACCTTCTACGGGAGCAGCGGTGTCCACGTCGAGCCGGTGAGCCAGTGGGACTATTCCATCGTCTTTGCGTTTGACTCGACCCGCAGCTACTTTGTGGCGGCGCTGCTGATCCCCATGCTCTTCTCGTTCCAGCGCCTGCGGACATTGCCGACCTTCTCCTCCCGAGTGATCTTTCTCTTCTATCTGACCGGGTGCAGCGGTCTGGTGGTGGTGGGGGACCTCTTCAGCTTCTTTGTACTCTACGAGCTGATGATCATGGCGGCCTACATGCTGATTGCGGTGAAGGAACAGTACTACGCGTCCATCAAGTACATGCTCTTCGGCGCGGTGAGCTCCGCGTTCTTTCTGGGCGGCATTGTGCTGCTCTACGCCTCGGGCGCCTACTTCAATTTTGCCTTCGTGGAGACGGTCGCCGACCTCAGTGTCTACAACCTGAAGATCGTCATGATCCTGTTCAGCACCGCCTTCTTTGTAAAGGCCGCGCTCTTTCCCGCGTCGTCCTGGATTGCCACCTGCCATTCGGCGACCAACGGTCTGGTCTCGTCGTTTCTCTCGTCGTTCACTGTTTTCACGGGGCTGTTCGGCCTGAACTACCTGGTCATTCAGCCGGCGATTTCGTTGGGATACGAACCGATCTTCACCTTCCTGCGCGGCATTTCGCTGATCAGTATTGCCGCGTCCGCGATCTTCCTGTTTCTGGAAACCGACTTCAAGCGCTGCATTGCCGGAAGCACCGCGTACTCGATTGCCATCGTAGGAGTTCTTCTCTCCTACCGCGAGGTCAACCTCGCGATGAGCTACATCGTGGTTCACGCGTGCTACAAGTCGCTCTTCTTTCTGCTTGCAGAGAACACCGAACGCGACGGGATGCAGCTTCGCGGTTCCCTGCTCGGCGCGCTGACCTTTGCCGCGCTCATACTCTTTGCCGGCGGGCTCTTTCCCACCCTGACCCACTTTGTGAAGTCGGAGGTTCCGGCCATTGGCATTCGCTACAAGCTGGTTACCTACGCTTCCCTCTTCTTCGCTCTGTCGGCATTTCTGAAGTTCCGGTACCGGGTCATCAAGGTACCACCGCCCCGGGTACTCATTGCGAGTGCGGCCGGCGTGATGGTGCTGCTCTACCTCACCTTCAGCCACTACCCCTCCGGGTTCTCCCCGCTGCTGGTGACGATCGAGGCCGGGATCCTGGTCGCCGCGCTGATTCTCGCCCGCCCCTTATTCTCTGCCGTACAGAGATTTGCCAACCTCGACTCCCGTTTTGTGTTCTACAATCTCAACGTGGAGCTGCTCTACGTGATCCTGCTCTTTCTCGCCCAGACTGCGATCCTGCGGTTCGTTCTGGAGTAACCGCTCCAGAAAGCCTGCCCCGGATGTCGCCGCAGACTACCAGCCGCGGGCCAGCAGATCACGCGCGCGCTTCAGCTCGATGAACCGTGCTGCGTCGCCACCACGATCGGGATGATGCTCGAGACTCAGACGGCGATAGGCGCCGGCGAGTTCTGCCGCGCTGGGAGGGACCGGGGGTACGCCGGCAGGCACCATCTCCAGAATCAGATGCGCCATGACCCGTTCACCAACCATTGGAGAGAGCGCGCGATATCGTTGGCAGAGCCGCCGAATGTGGGTGCCGAAGAGCCTCCGCCAGTCGTCCCGGTTGAACCGGGCGTAGCGGTCGGCTGAACGCCGTGACGACGGAAACAGCGAACGGTTCCACACCGGGCAGTCCTGCCTTGGGTGAAGCTCGCACTCCAGCGCTCCGAGGTACTTGACCGCAGCAAGTCTGGGAGCGGGAAGCGCGCGCAGCACCTCCATCGCGTAGCGCTCGCGTGCTCTGCTCCGCTCTTCCCGTCGCTGGAGGTACTCGCGTCGGGCAGCGAGAAACAGCGGGAAGAACTCATTGTTGGGAAGTCGATAGGTACGAAACAGGTTGGGAAGGTTTTCCGGGGTGATGGTTGCGTTGTGCAACAGGGTATAGCAGCGCCGTGGAAATCGAACCTCAAGCAGCCCGGGCGTGTGCTGCACAGCCCGCATCATCGCCGGGTAGGTGGCAGTGCTCGCCAACGACTTGGGCTGTCGCTGCAGAAGCGTCTCAACGGTGTAGAAGGTCGATGAGCGTCGGCGGGTGGTGCGCCGCCGCGCTCGGTACGTCTTGCGCATTCGCCGTGATGGTATCACGCCTCGAGCGCTGTGCGAAGCTCATCCGCGCTGTGCGAAGCTACAGCGGCCCTGAGAGCCTCAGGAGGCCCAGGCGTGAGCGGCGAGATTCTGTATCGCGGTAAGGTCCCTCGGATCCATTTCCCAAGCGAGTCCGTGCAGCGCTGAGGCGCGGGTGCGCTCACCAAGCATACCGTACGCGGTGGCAAGGTTTCGCACCAGAATGGGGTTCTCCCGATCGCGCGAAAGGGCCCGAAGAAAGTAACTCTTTGCCGCAGCGCCGCTACGGCGACGCAGTGCCAACACGCCGCAGAGGGCCAGAAGCTCTGCGGTGTCCGCGTGATGGGCGCGAGCGTGGCGCAACACCGCCTCGGCCTCGTCGTACTGACCCGCCTCGATGCAATCGGCCGCCAGACCGGATAAGCGGTCGAGCTCGGCGGTAGTGATGGGACCCTGCGCAGACTGATGATCCATGGCGTCTTTCTCCCCTGCAAATCCTTACTTTTCCAATCATAAAATACTGCTCAGAAATCCGGTTGGCAACTGTGGTGATCCTGAGTAGATTGAAGGCGTCACACCATGGTACGCGTTCGAGGGGAGGCAGCGGTGTCGCTTTACAAGGTTCACTTCAAATGGAAAGACAAAGAGGTCACGCTGCGGGCAAAGGGGCTCGACCTCACCCACCCATATTTTGTATCGATCACCCAGATGGTGTTCCCCGAGGGGCCCAAGATCATCATTGACCCGGGCGAAGACGAGATCCGCCGTACGTTTGGGAAAGCGGACCACCTGATGATCCCGTTCCAGACGGTCACCCTGATTGAGGAACACCAGGACGAGCGGGTTGAGCACCAAGGGGAGACGAAGGTGCGAAAATTCACCCTCGTTGACGACACCCAGAACGAAACGGAAGACAAATAGCCCGCGACGGTGCTACCGTGCCACGTTTTCACCAAGCTTCGTGGCACCACCTTGCATTGCCTGCCGCCATCAACTACTATCTGGGTAAGACCGCCACTCGGAGGAGCTGATGATCGTCAATTGCCTCTCCATCTCCAACCCCGTCTCGTATCTGGTCTGTTACGGCATCAAGGACGTCGAGAACCGAACCTGGCGGACCGACTACCGCGGAACGCTCTACATTCACTCCGCCGGGCGCCTCAGTTTCCGCGGGATGCCCGATTTCTCGCGGTTTCCCATGCCGGTCGTCCACGAGTTCGATGACCTGATGGGACGGATCGCGGAGATGGAGGAACAGAGTCGCTACATCGGGTTTCCCGAGCACGGTGTCACCGTTCAGCTGCAGCGCGAAGAAAAGCAGCCCGCGGCGGTGCACAACGAGTACGCCCTGCTCTCCGATGTGTATACGCACTACCGCAGCGGCGACCCCGACGCCTTCTTTCACTCGCGTGCGATCATCGGAAGCGTGGAGTTAGTAGACATTGTCAACAACTCGAAGAGTCCGTGGGCGGAAGACGGTAAGTTTCACTGGGTGTTTCGGCATCCCGTGCGCTTCAAAATACCGGTACCCAATATCCCGGAGAAATCGGGAATCTGGAAGTTTGAAATCTGATATGCCCGGGGAGAGATACCACTCCGGGGCAGATGGAAAGGAGCGATGAATGGCCAAGAAGACCGACTACAAGATTGAGATCCGTTGCGACGGCGAAAAGGTTCCCCTCAACGGGTTCGTGCGCGATATCTGCGTCAACGTGATTGCCGCCGCGGTCGGCTCGCTGAAAGAGGTTGATCTCAAGAAGCCCATCACGGTGACCATTTCACCCAAACCGGTCAAGAAAGCCGCCGCGGACAAGGCCGCGAAGTAATCGCCTGAGCCGCCGGTGTCTGGATTCTCAGCCTCGCACCGGTGATTCAGCAGGCCACCCATGGACAACCTGCGCGTAACCGACATCGAGGGAACCTCATCCGGGCA
The DNA here is from genome assembly GCA_007693485.1 of Spirochaetaceae bacterium. GTDB lineage: Bacteria > Spirochaetota > Spirochaetia > DSM-27196 > PWMO01 > PWMO01. The sequence goes on along the minus strand of REDM01000224.1, from coordinate 242 downwards.
CCAACTCGTCCTGTACGGACTGCTCCAGTGCGAGCCGTGCCGCGAGGCAAAGGAGTACCTCGCCGACCGTGGGATCGCGTACCGCTCGATTACCGTTGACTGGCAGCTGTCCGAGAACCGTGTCGCGTTGAAGAAGCAGTTTGAATCTGCCTACGGGAAGCGCCCCGTCTACCCGGTACTGGAAATCGATGGAACGCTCCACTTCGGGTTTGACCCCGAAGCATGGGACCGTCTCATCGGCG
>REDM01000097.1 GCA_007693485.1 Spirochaetaceae bacterium | reverse complement strand
GTCCCGCCATACTACCGTATCACAGTGAGACGGCATCATCAATCGGCCGGCAACCGAACAGCCCCGGCCGAACCGGGGCGAGTCGGACTATTTGCCCTTCTTCTTGTGTCGGTTCTTTCGCAATTTCTTCTTGCGCTTATGAGTAGATATCTTCTTTCGCTTCCGTTTTCGTCCGCAAGGCACTGGTCCTGCTCCTTCTGTTGCAACGATTGCGTGATTCAGCCCCCACGGGCGTTCGCATGCATGTAGAGTCGTCAATCTACCGAAAAGCTCCCGCCGCTGTCAAGGGCACGACCGGAGCGGTAGCGGGTCACCCGATCGATCGCCTCATCGGCGGCCGTGCGCAGGGAGTGCACGTCGTCGGCGGAAACCCAGCGCACCCCCGGCACCCGCCGGAAAAAGGTGAGCTGCCGCTTCGCGTAGCGGCGGCTGTTCCGCGCAATCAGCGACTCGATCTCCGTCTGCACCGCCGGATCGTTCACGGCACCGATACCCTCGGCGAGAACCCGAGGGTGGTGCAGAAACTCCGCGTAGCCTATGGCCCGCATGCCCGGCGCATCGGCGCCGTGACCAGCTTCTACCAGGCGCGTCACCTCCTCCACCAGGCCGTCCTCAAACATGCGGTGAACCCGCAGATTGATCCGGGCGTAGAGCTCATCGCGCGGCCGGTCGAGGGCCACGATCACCGGATCGAGGTCTCCGCGCACCGCCGAGGGTCTCGCGAACTCCGAGCGCGGGCGCCCACTGGTCTGATAGATCTCGAGAGCGCGCGCGATGCGGTACTCGTCCGCGGCGTCGATGCACGCCGCCGATTGCGGATCCACCCGCTGAAGCTCGGCGTAGAGGGAGGCGCGGCCTTCGGACTGCAGGCGCTGCCGGACGTCTTCCCGCACCGCATCGTCCGCGGCCGGTGCCTCGGGCAGGCCGCAGAGCAGGGTGCGCAGGTAGAAGGCGGTTCCCCCGCTGATGATCGGGAGGCGTCCACGCGCGAGGATCTGGTCGAGCAGCGGTTCCACCGCCGAGACAAACTCCCCCACATGGTAGGATTGCGACGGTTCCTTGATGTCGATCAGATGATGGGGGAGACGCGCGCACAACGCGGCTTCCGGCTTTGCAGTTCCGATATCCATGCCGCGGTAGACCTGCATGGAGTCGGCGCTGATCACTTCCGCCCGACCGGACGCAAAAAGGCGGTCAAGCAGATCGGTCTTGCCCGACGCCGTCGGGCCAAACAGACAGAAAATCGGACGAGGGTTACTCTGAGAGCTGATACTGCACCTTTTTGGTGAGTATTTGCTTGATGGCGGTCGAGACCACCTTCCCATGATTGAGATCCAGCTCCTCGTCGCCGGTGATGCTGATCTGGTACGCTCGACGGATCATCGCGCGCGTGATTTCGTACATGTTCTGATTCTCTTGAATCAGGAGATCGAGAGGGAGAATGGTTCCCCCGTCTATCCGCTGTTCTTCCACCGTGGTACCTACTTTCTGTGCAGATTCGGTTCTCAGTATACCAGTATGCGCCGACGGTGTTCAATACGCAGTGGTGCCAAAATTGTGCTCCCTCAGATCGAGTGCGTCCCCCATACGGTGCAAAGCTGCGCACTCGGCGCGTACGCCACTCATATAGTGCAGATTGAGAAATATTTTTGCGTTTCCACACTATATATAGCGCTCTCCTCTTGATTGTTTCACAACTCTTCCGATATGTTCAATGTTGACTGATTTATTCAGCAATTGCCGGACTGGGAGGGCTTTGATGAACGGAAAACAGGTAGTGAAGCGAAACGGAACACGGGTTGATTTCGACCGGGAACGAATCGCGATTGCAGTCAAAAAGGCGTTCGACGCCGCCGAACGGGCGATTGAGGTCACCGACTTTGATCGGTTGATCGACGCGGTTTGTGAACAGGTAGACCAGATCTACGCGTCGGCAACACCGACCGTTGAGCAGATTCAGGACATTGTGGAACAGCAGCTGGTTGCCGCGGGGCTCTACGAGGTCTCCAAGCGCTACATCCTCTACCGCGAGAAGCGAAAAGAGGCGCGCGAGCGAGAGGCCGCCGAGCGCGCCCACCGCGCGGCCACGGGAAAACTGGTGGTGAAAAAGCGTGACGGCCGAAGCGAGGGCTTCCGGCGCGACGCGATCACCACCACCATCGCGTCGTGCGCGCGGGAACTGGAAACAGAGATCCAGGTGGATCTCATCATGAACGAGTTGGAGCGCAACATCTTCGACGGGATCACCACCGGCGAGCTGCAGCGCGCGCTCATCCTTGCCGTGACCGCCTTCATCGAGAAAGACCCCGCCTACAGCAAGCTGGCGGCGCGCCTGGATCGCAGACGTCGAGAACGCGATGTGTTCGCGGGAAAGGTGAGCGACGATACCTACGAGGTGCGCTACCGCGAGTCATTTGCCGCGGGAATCGCGGAAGGCATTTCCGCCGACGTCTTCGACGCACGGCTCGCCTCATTCGATCTTGAGCGTCTCGCAGTGGCCCTGGTCCCCGAGCGCGACGATCTTCTGGACTACCTCGGCATCGAGACGCTTGGAGAGCGCTACTTCGTTCGCGCAGGGGGACGCACCATCGAGACCCCGCAGGCCTTCTGGATGCGCGTGGCGATGGGGCTGGCGATAGAGGAAGATGCACGCGAGCGACGCGCGATCCAGTTCTACGAGGTGCTTTCGACGTTGCGCTTTGTTGCGTCCACCCCCACCCTCTTCCACTCGGGGCTTACCCGCCCGCAGCTGAGCTCCTGCTACCTGAGCACCGTCAAGGACGACCTTGCCCACATTTTCAAGGTGATCGGTGACAACGCACAGCTCTCGAAGTGGTCGGGTGGCATCGGAAACGACTGGACCGCAATCCGCGGGACGGGCAGCCACATCAACTCCACCAAGGTGGAGAGCCAGGGTGTCATTCCCTTCCTCAAGATCGCGAACGACGCTACCGTGGCGATCAACCGAAGCGGCAAGCGCCGCGGCGCCACCTGCGCCTATCTGGAGACCTGGCACCTCGACATCGAGGATTTCCTGGACCTGCGGCGCAACACGGGAGACGACCGCCGCCGCACGCACGACATGAACACCGCCAACTGGATCCCGGACCTCTTCATGAAGCGCGTCCGCGAGAACGGACCGTGGACCCTCTTCTCCTCCGACGAAACCCCCGACCTGCACGAGATCTACGGCAGCGCCTTCGAGGAGCGCTACCGCTTCTACGAGGCCGAGGCCGCTGCGGGCCGCATGCACAAGTTCAAGGTGGTAGAGGCGGTCAAGCTCTGGCGCAAGATGCTGACGAGACTCTTCGAGACCGGCCATCCCTGGATTACCTTCAAGGACCCAAGCAACATCCGCTCACCGCAGGATCACGACGGCGTGGTGCACAACTCCAACCTCTGCACGGAGATCACGCTGAACAACTCCGAGAGTGAGACCGCGGTCTGCAACCTCGGCTCGGTCAACCTTGCCCGCCACACCTCACTGGCCGGCATCGACCATGACCTTCTGGCGGATACGGTAGAGACGGCGATGCGGATGCTCGACAACGTGATCGATATCAACTTCTACCCCACCGAGGAGGCGCGCCGTTCCAATATTCGCCATCGGCCGGTTGGACTGGGCCTCATGGGCTTCCAGGACGCGCTCTTTGTGCAGCGCATGCCCATCGACAGCGACCAAGCGCGCGCGTTTGCCGACGAGTCAATGGAGTTCGTCGCCTACCACGCCATTCTCGCCTCGTCGCGCCTTGCGGCAGAACGAGGCGCCTACGAGAGCTACCCCGGATCCAAGTGGGATCGCGGAATCTTTCCGCTCGACACCCTCGATCTGTTGGAAGCTGAACGGGGAACCACCATCCCGGTTCCGCGCGACAGCCGCCTCGACTGGACGCCCGTTCGTGACCACGTGAAGCGCCACGGAATGCGCAACTCCAACACCATGGCAATCGCCCCAACGGCGACCATCTCCAACATCGCGGGCTGCTTTCCCTGCATTGAGCCGATCTACAAAAACATCTACGTCAAGGCCAACATGTCCGGCGAGTTCACGGTGGTCAACTCCTACCTGGTACGCGACCTCAAGGCTCGCGGCCTCTGGAACGACGAGATGCTCGACCAGCTGAAATACCACGACGGCTCGCTGGCGCGCATGGCGGGCATTCCGCAGGAGCTGCGCGACCTCTACAAAGAGGCGTTTGAGGTTGACCCCAAGGCGCTGATTTCGCTGACGGCGCTCCGCGGCAAGTGGATCGACCAGAGCCAGTCGCACAACGTCTTCATGCAGGGCGCCTCCGGCCCCAAGCTGCACGAGATCTATATGAAGGCGTGGGAGATGGGCCTCAAGACCACCTACTACCTGCGCACCCTCGCCGCGTCGCAGATCGAGAAGTCCACTCTCGACGCCGGTAAGTACGGCTACACGCAGAAGCGCTCAGTGGGAGGTGCAGCCGACGAAGGAGTTTCGCCGGCTCACGGCGCGGACGGCGGACCTGCGGCGATAGACAACGGTGATGCCCCGGAAGCGGGCGGCGACACCGGCGTGCGCCCCATTGTTGCCGTGCAGCCGGCAACCGCGGTGGGCAGCGCGTGCAGCGTGCTCGACCCCGACTGCGAGGCGTGCCAGTAGGCGCGTCTCTCGCTCGCGACGGCGGCATTGTCGCCGCGAGCACCACTACAAACCTGAAGGAGACCGATATGCCGATTATCAACAGTTCCAAGACCGACCCCAACAAGATTCTGCCGATGACCTATTCCTGGGCGCGGCAGCACTACAAGGATGCGCTGGCCAATACCTGGGTACCCGAAGAGATCGCCATGCAGGACGACATCGAGCAGTGGAAGTCCGGTACCGTGCTTTCCGAGCGCGAACGACGGCTGGTCATGTGGAACCTGGGCTTCTTCTCGACCGCCGAGTCGCTCACCGCCAACAACCTGGTGCTCGCGGTCTACAACCACATCACCAACCCCGAGTGCCGGCAGTACCTGCTGCGTCAGGCATTTGAGGAGGCGGTGCACACCGACACCTTCATCTACTGCTGTGACTCCCTCGGCCTCGACCCCGAATCGCTCTACGGCATGTACGAAACCATCCCCTCGATCCGCGAGAAGGACCAGTTTGTCATCGAGCTGACCAAGAGCGTGTTTGATCCCAACTTCACTACCGAAGGAGAGGACAACGTCCGCCGCTTTCTGCACGACCTGGTTGGCTTCTACGTGATCATGGAGGGAATCTTCTTCTATGCGGGCTTTGCGATGATGCTCGCACTGCGGCGTCAGAAGAAGATGGTGGGCGTGGGCGAGCAGTTTGAGTACATCATGCGCGACGAGAGTCTGCACCTTGCCTTCGGCTGTGATCTCATCAACACCATCCGTGCGGAGAACCCCGGCGTCTGGACGCCCTCGTTCCAGGACGAGCTGGTGGACCTCATCACCCGATCGGTGGAGCTTGAAAAGGTCTACGCCCGCGACGCCTGCCCCGACGGGATCGTTGGCATCAACGCGGAGCAGTTCTGCAACTACGTGGAACACATCGCCGACCGCCGACTCGAGCGCATCAACCTGCCCAAGCAGTACGGCACTGCCAACCCCTTCCCCTGGATGAGCCAGGCCACCGACCTCGCCAAGGAGAAGAACTTCTTCGAGACGCGGGTCACCGAGTACCAGACCGGATCGCTGGAGTGGGAGTAAGCGGCGGCGCTGCGCCGGGCACCGTCAGTCGATGACCGCCGGGAGCACCGTCGCGGCGGTGCCCCGGATGGAGAGGTGGGCGCGCGCCGTAAACGGTGTCTCTTCGGGATTGATCTCCACCACCGTCGCTCCCGCGTCTGCCGCCGCGTGCGGCAGCATTGCCGCGGGATAGACCACCGTCGAGGTCCCGATGCTCAGGAAGAGCTCGCAGCTCTCGGAGGCGGCCACGGCAGCCTCGATTGCCGCTTCGGGCAGGTTCTCGCCAAACCAGACCACATCGGGCCGCAGGAAGTCGCCGCAGTGTGGGCAGCGCGGCGGGCTATCGGCCGCAAAGACGGCCGACGCTTCCAGCTCGCCTGCCGCGGCCACGGCTCCGGCGTCCGCTTCGGCCGTGCCTGCGGTGGCAGCGCCGGCAGTATAGGTCACGCAGGAGTGAAAGCAGCGCACCCGAAGGATACTGCCGTGCAGCTCGATCACCTCGCGGCTCCCGGCGCGGGCGTGCAGGCCGTCGACGTTCTGGGTGATCAGCGAGAAGCGCCCCACCCTGCCGTGCAGTCGCGCCAGCGCGCGATGGCCCGCATTGGGCTCTACCCCCAGCACCGCTCGCCGCCGTTCGGCGTACCATCGCCACACCAGATCGGGATCACGGCGGAACGCCTCCGGCGTGGCCAGCTCCTCGGGGCGGAAGCGCGCCCAGTGGCCGGTCTGCGCGTCGCGGAAGGTGGGGATGCCGCTCTCGGCGGAGACGCCCGCGCCGGTGAGCACGGTGATACTGCGAGCGGAGGCGATGAGGCGGCGGAGCTGGTCAAGGTCGTGGGGTGTCAGCTTCATTGGAACAGTGTGCACGCAGACCGCCTGCACGACAATCGCACGGTACGCGTGGTACAATGCACTCACAAGGAGAGATTGTGCGTACGCGAGAGGGATTGCTCACGCTCATTGCCGAGCTGAACGGAAACCTGGCGGAGTTGCGTCGACTCGATGCACTGAATCGACGGGCGTGGGAGCGGTTTTCCGCGGGTGCGAACGACCTCCTCGATCTGGCGGCTCTTGCGTTTACGATCCACGGAATCTACGGCGTATTGGAGAACTCGTTTCTGCGCGTGTCGAAGTTCTTCGAGAACAACCTGCCGCCCGACGCGTGGCACAAAGCTCTGGTGGAACGAATGGCGCTGGAGATTCCTGGTCTCCGACCTGCCTTCCTGTCCGAACCGACCGACCGAAAGCGAGTGATGGAGCTGCTGAAGTTCCGCCACCGTTTTCGAAACCTCTACGGAGAAGACCTCGACGTAACCAAGACGCTCGCGGTGCAGCAGATGACACGAGCCCTCCTCGAACGGCTCCCCGGTATCTATTCCGAGTACTGCGAGAAACTGCGCCTGATCGCGGAGCAGCTCGCGTGATCCCGTTTGACCCGACCCCGTACGCCCGCGGCATCAATGAGCAGAACGAGGCGGAAGCCCGACGGATCGAGGAGCGGCTCGCTCACGCACGCGAGGAGGCCGCACGGTTGATCGAGCGGATGCAGCGCGAGGCGGGTTGTATGGAGGTGGTGCTGTTTGGGTCGGTTGCCGACGGTTCGGTGCGTACCCTGCACTTTGACATCGACCTCGCGGTTATCGGCGGTGACCTTTCCCAGGCCGAAGCGATCGCCGAGGAGAGCAGCTTCGCCGTAGATGTAGTCGACTACGCCCGATGCCCTCCCCACGTTCGTGCGAGCATCGACCGGCATCGCGGGCTGTAGCCCGTGGTTTGACATTTTCTTCGATTATAGTCGAAGAAAACCTTTCGTTCCCGGTTCTTGTCGACTGTGCACGACAGGTGGCCCTGTTCCGTTGTCAACTCCGACCGCCTGGCAATCCGTCCCCGCTCAAAACCCAACCAGCCGAGTCCGGTCTCTCGCCCGTGCGTTGGCGATGATCTCCGTGATGATCGTTTCTGCGTCGCACAGCCCTGCCTCCGGGTCGGAGGTCAGCATGTCGGCCGCGTTGGCGATGTCGCTCAGCATGAGCGGCGGCGCTGCCCCAAGTGGATCGGCGTGGGCGTCGGTCCACTGGTGATCGGGGAAGAAGCGGCGAAGCGCGTCCAGAATCTGACGTGAACCGAGGGCGCGGAAACAGACCTGACGGTGGAACCGGCGGCGCAGCGCGGGGTCAATGGCATCGATGCGGTTGGTGCAGGCAATCAACGTTCCGCCGAAGGACTGCAGACCCTGCAGAAACTCGGCGGCCTGGGTGACCTCCCACGAGTGCGCTGCGCCTGCGCGGTCGGCGAGCAAGGCGTCGGCCTCATCCAGAATCAGGATCGAGTCCGTTGCCTCGGCCCGGGCGAACATGCGGGCGATGTTCTGCTCCGCCTCTCCCACGAATGGAGACAGGAGATCCGAGGGACGCTGCACAAGCGCCTCACGACCGAGTTCGTCGGCGAGGTGCAGAGCGAACTGCGTCTTGCCTCCGCCGGGCGGCCCCTCGAACAGCAGGCGCGTCGCGCGGCCGGAATTTGCGCGTGTGCGCACGGTGTGAAGCAGTTCCGCTACGGGGACCGACGCGTTGCAGAGCGAGGCGTCGTAGTTGGAGACCGCGGAAGGCAGGGGCCGATACTCGTGGGCGAGGGGTCCGCGCGCGCCGGCGCGCAGGTAGGCGTCCGCAAAGCGGCTGAGTTCAGCGGGTGCACGATCCGGTGCCGATTCCAGGGCACAGACCAGGCGGTCGATCGCCGCGGGCGACAGGTCGTAGCGGCGGACGATGTCTCGTGCGGCGTCCGGCTCCAGCGGAAGCTCGGCGGTTCGGAGACGGTCGGAGATAATGCGCTCGCGGCCGCGACGGGTAGGACGGCTGAACCGGCACACGTGCCCAAACCGCCGCATAGCCGACGGGGGAACCGCTGCAACGGAATTGGTGATCCAGATGGTCGGCACGGAAAGCTCCTCGAGGAAGGTGTTCAACTCCGCCTTGTCGAAGCTGCTGCCTCCGAAGATCGCGCCGAGTATTCCGCCCGCGCTCTGAAGAATGGCGTCGGCTTCGTCGATCAGCAGAATCTCGCGCTCCGAATCGATCAGGCGGGCCGCCATCCGGGCAAGCGCCATCCGGTCCTGCGCCGAAGAGCGCTCGCGAAAGCCGCCTCCCTGCCGGGGAGCGGTCTCCACGGAACGAACGCTGCGCCCCATGGCCGCGGCAACCGCGAAGGCAAATTCGGTCTTCCCCACTCCCGCGGCGCCCGCCAGCAGAACCGAGCGCCCGGCGGAAAGCGCTCCCTGAATCACGGCGCGCTCTACGGATGGAACGGGAAAGTCTTCCGGAGTAAGGCGTGCCTCCCGAGGAGCAGCAAACACGCCGCCGCTCAGGTCTTCCAGGGTGTGAGAGAGAAAGGAGAAGAGAACCGGCGCGCAGAGCGACACGTCGCTCCAGCTGTCTCGAGACCCACGACCGTGCGTAATCAACCCGAATCGCTCGAGCCGCCCGCCGGCCGCGGTGAGCCGGGCGTACTCGGCAACCGTTGTCCCCGCTACGTCGGCCAACGCGGCGAGTGCACGGCGATCCGCCTGCTGGTGAAGCAGCGTGTGCACGTCATCAAGCTCATTGGCTGCGAAGAGTGCAACCAGAACGCTTCGCTCCTCGTCGGACAGGTCGAAGGTTTTCTGCAGCGTCCGCGCGATCGGCGGGGAGGGCAACGGGCCGCCGCGATCGCTGTGGGCGCCGAGCTGCTCCTGCAGAATCCCAACCAGCGCCCGCGTAACTGGCGGCTCATCGCGTTGGGCGAGCAGGTGGAGCGCGCCGCTGAGCTCATCCCGGTGCATCCGTCCGCCCTGAACCGCTTCCAGCGAAACGTGCGCCCGATCGAGCGCCTCGGTAACCGCGGACACAACCGCGCTCGCCTCCGCGGCTGCCAGCGCCCGGGTAGCGCGCTGCAGCTCGCGCTCCGTGCACGCCTCAAGCAGCAGAACGAGCGTTTCCCGCTCACCGGCAAACCGCAGACTCAGTCGCGATGCCGCGGCGCGCAACACAGGCGCCCACGCGTCGCCGTGATCCAGACCCGAACGGGAGGACAGCTTTCGTCTTCTCATGCCCCGAGAATAGGGTCGAGCCAAGGACAGGAGCTGTCCCATGCTCAAAATGTTTCGAGTTAACCGTAGATCAATGCTGCAGGAAAAATCGGGACAACTTGACACGAAAAAGATCTCGCTCTACTCTGTGAGTATGAAGACCATGCCGGTCGGTGAGTTCAAAGCGAACTTCTCGGAAGTTGTCGAACAGGTCAAGCGCGGCGAAGAGATCGTCATCTCGTATGGCCGAAAGCGCGAGAATGTGGCCGTGCTGATCCCCTACTCGACTTACACACAGAACAACGCGGTCTCTCTCGGACAGCTCCAGGGGAAGGCGAGCGTCTCGTTCGCCGATGACTTTGAGATGAGCGGTGAGGAACTGCTCGGCGAATGAACTTTCTGGTCGATACCCACTATCTGCTGTGGAGTCTCATCGAGCCTGAGCGGCTGGACCCATTGAGCCGCTCGATTCTCCAGAACAGCGTTGATACCAAGTACGTCAGTGTTGTCTCGTTCTGGGAGGTTTCGCTGAAATACGCGCTCGGCAAACTGCACCTGAAGGGCACGACACCCGAGGAGCTGATACCCGCCGCACGGGAGAGCGGCTACCAGATTCTGGACCTGGGCGCAGGCGAGGCGGCCGGCGGCCACAACCTGAAGCCGCAGGCCGGACACAAGGATCCGTTCGATCGACTTCTGATCTGGCAGTGCATCCAACGGGGAATGACGATGCTGACCGCCGACTCCCGCTTCACGGGCTACGCGTCGCAGGGGCTCAAGCTGCCCTGAG
>REDM01000232.1 GCA_007693485.1 Spirochaetaceae bacterium | reverse complement strand
CCAGAAGCTGTCGCGGCGTTCCGGGATGCGGCGCACCGTATAGTAGCGCGGAAGCTCACCCGATGGGGTTACTGCGGGGCCTGCAACCGCACGGACACCCTCGAGGGCGGTGAGGACGTTGCGGAAGGCGTTGAAGCTCCGCTCGTAGCGTTCCTCTTCGAAGAGGCTTTGCCCTTCCTCAAAGAAGGCAACCGCGTTCCTGTACTCTTCAGGGTGGTTTGTCGCTGCGTCGATGCGTCGTACCGCGGTCAACCGCTCTGTTGCGCGATTTCGGGCGCCGTTGGCGCGATAGGCCCACGCCATGCGATCTGCCCATTCGCGGGCGAGACGGCTCTCCTGCTCGGATTCCTGCGCCAGTTCAATGGAGCGCTGGAACTCTCCCTCGTCAAACGCCGCTTCGGACTGCTGACGCAGCTGTCGGGCGCGCTGAGCGTGGGGATTATCTCTCAGCAGGTTTTGGGCCGACACAATACCGGTGGCGATCAGAAGCAGGACCGCCGCAGCAATGATTACTCTCTGCAATTTCATGGGCGTCCTCCTTTATTCTTCGTCCTGGAGATCGCTCTCCAGATCGGTGATCTCTTGTTCCGAGCCGCTTATTGCGGCATCTGCGCTGTCGATTGCCCGGCGCGCTCGTTCGCGAAGCTCGTTTGCAGATCGATACGCCGAAAGAAACCCGTCGCGCGCCTGATCAAAGGAGGCTGCCGCTGCAAGGTATCGCTCGCTGGTCAGCGGGGATACGACGGCGTCAAGATGCTCCTCGGCGGCCTCTGCGTCGGCAACGGCGCGATCATAGGTCTCCCGCTGCGTCACGCGAGCGCGAATGCTGTCCGCCTGCTGTTTTGCCTCCTGGACCTCGGTTCGCTTGCGCTCGATAATCCGGTCAACGCCACGTTCAATCACGGTGCCGTACAGCTCAGTGGCCTGTTCGTACGCAAGGCGGGCCGCTTCGTTGTCCCGGCCGATGGCTGCTTCGCCTGCGGCAAAGAGGGCCTCGGCTTCCTGAAATTCCTGAGATGCAAACTGTGACAGTTCGTACTCGAGTACGATGTTCCGCAGCTCGCGCGCGCGTGCCTGCTCGGCATCGGGTCGGGGTTCTGCTGGGGGTGGAGGCGTGGGTTCCACGCGAGGTGGGGCCGGCGCGGGTGCCGGCTCCGGTGCGCTTGCACAGGAAACCACCACCGCGAATGCGATGAGTGCCAGTACTAGCTTTGGTATGTGTTTCATACGCTTTGCTCCAAAGAAAAGAATTGGTCTTCATAAAGTATACTACAATAACAACGGATCGTCAGGCAGAGTTACACAGAACCGCAATCGGGATCATGGTAACCGCGTGTGCTTATGGAGTGCGGGGCGGAAGAGGGCGCGAAAACAGCCGGCGGCGGCGGCGGCTGTGGCGAGGAAGTCCGTGTCGGCGGAAGTCGGAGATGCTCTGCAGAAAACAGCGCTCGAGCCGGTCGGTCATGACCTCAACCGACCACTCTTTTGCCTTTTCCAACGCTTCGCGCTTTTTGGTCGCGTAGAGTTTACCGTCTGAGAGCAGCTCGTCGACGCGGCGGCAGAACTCGGGTACAGAGAGCCGCGTCAGGATGCCCCCGCGGTGATCGCTGAGCAGATCGCCAACGCCCATGGCGTCCACAGCCACGCACGGAGTGCCTACGGACATCGCTTCCAGCAGCACGAGCCCCTGGGTCTCGGTGACCGACGCAAACACGAAGAGCTCGCTCATGTGGAAGATGCTGAACACCTGCTCCCGCTTCATGTAACCGGTAAAGGTGACCGCGTCGGTGATGCCGAGCTTGGCGGCGAGTTTTTGCATCGGCGGTCGGTCGGGCCCATCGCCCACGATCACCAGGTGGAGATCCTTCCTCACGACCCGAAGATCCGCGAGCACCTGGAGCAGGAAGTTCACGTTCTTCTCCCGCCCAAGTCGTCCCACAAAGGTCAGCAGTTTCTTGTCGGTAGGGATGTGGTACTGGGCTTTGAGCTTTGCCGGGTCAACGAAGACCCGATCGGGAATAACCTCGATTCCGGTGGGAATGATGTCGATGGGAGCGTCCACGCCGTAGCCGATGATCTCTTCCTTGATGCGGATGCTCGGTGAGACAACCCGCTGGCAGCGCCCGCAATACTTCCGTGAGATCCACTTCACCAGGCGCACCGTCAGCGCGTGCGGCATGGGCATGTAGTGGGTGTACTCCATGAACAGGGTGTGGTAGGTGTGGACGTGCGGGATGCGGAACCACCAGCTCAGCACCAGCGCATATGCCCCGGTATTTGCGGGTACCTGGGAGTGGATTATATCGACATCAAGCTTCTTGAACGTTCTCCAGAGTGCCAACGACGGAAAGACAAACCGGCGCTCTTTCATCATTGGAAAAAAATAACGCACCGAAGGGAATCGGAACACATGCGGGTCGGTGCCGGCGCTTCGCTTGTAGTCCGGGCAGAAGAGGTAGACCGTATGGCCGCGCTCCTGCAGCTGCTTTCGGAAGAGGTCGATGGAGGTAATGACCCCGTTGATTTCCGGCCGATAGGTATCGGTGAAGATGGCGATATTCATGCGCGCTCGACACTCTGTCCTGCGGTCGCGCCTGCGCGACGGTGGGTCTCTCGGGTTGCCATGACGAGCATCTGCAGCCGGTTCTCGATGTTGGCAAAACTGGTGTCCGGGTCGTAATCCAGTGATATCACGTGGATATCAGGGTAGCGTTTCTTGATCACCTTGACCATCCCTCGACCCGAGATGTGATTGGGAAGACATCCAAACGGATTCAGGATCACAAACGCACCAACCCCGTGGTGGGCCATGTGCATGATCTCCGCGGGAATCAGCCAGCCCTCACCAGAGATGAAGGTGCGGTCGATGATGCCGTCAACGTAGGGAACCAGATCGTGCACGTTGCCGTGCGATTCGTAGTGGCTGAATCGCTGCATGACAGCGCCAACCGCGCGTTCGACGTGCTCGTAAGTTTTCTCGGCCACGCCGGCGAGGATCGTCTTGAGGAACGGCGCGGGAGCCAGGTTTCGCTCGCCGAGCTCACGGTCGATGATGTTCTGTCTGCGGAAGAAATCAACCATCCCCGGTACCACGGCCTCCATGCCGTTCTCTTCCAGGTAGCGAACGACGTTGCCGTTGGCCGTCGGGTGGTACTTCATCAGAATCTCGCCGGTGATGCCAACGCGCGGCTTTCGAACCGTGGTATCCACGGGAACCGCGTGAAAGGCGGCCACCGCGCGCTCCAGCGCGCGAAGTCCGGCCCGGTGATTCTTTCGAAGGCCGTCGCACAGATCGGTGAGGCTTGTCTCAAAGGTGCGGTCTACCGATCCGGCCACTAACTCGTAGGGTCGAAGACGATGGCGCATCATGTCCAGGCCATCGAGCATGGCGAGGCCCCAGAGCGAGCGAATCTGAAACAGCGGTGAGGCCTGAAATCCCGGGTGGAGACCCTTTGGGTCGTCTCCGGTGGTGACGATGGGCACCTGATCGTAGCCCGCGTCGTCCAGAGCCTTGCGCGCAAGACCTGCATACTGACCGGCTCGGCACGCGTCGCAGTTCTTGGCCAGCCCCGCGGAGACGGAACCTGCCTCGTCGGGATGGGTCTCAAGCCACGCGAGGATCTCTCCAATGTTGACCTGAGCGGGAAAGCAGATGTCGTTGTGCACAAATCGTTTGCCCAGGGCAAACGCGCGGTCGTCCGCCATGTCCGGAAAGACCGCTTCGATTCCTTCACGAGCCAGTGCGGTTGCCATCACGCGGGAAAAGCCCGGCGAGAGATTCGGCGCGATGACGCGTCGTGCGGTTCGATCGCTTTTCTGGTAGGCGACCGGGAAGGCCTTGGGCAGGGGACGCACCGCCGGACCAATTGCCGCATCACGCTCAGCGGCTCGTTTCTCGCGCTCGGCGCGTACCGTTTCAATAAACGAGCGGACGCGAATCATCATGGGACCGGTTGCCTCGCCCTCGTCGAGCTTGAGTGAGAGCAGTTGCTTGCCCGAGCGCTCGCGCAATACGCGGGCCATCTCGTCGGTGATCACCGCGTCGTGCCCACATCCAAAACTGACGATCTGGGCCAGCTCAATGTTGGGATGCTCCGCCGCCGACATCGCGGCGTTTACCATGCGGGTGTGCAGCGGAACGTAACTCTCCATCCGGCTTTCGCGCAGGTCGTGGTTGTGCAGGTCGCTGATACCCTCGAGGGTGAGCACCGGAATGCCGAGCTGGGTGAAGCAGCGCGACATATTGTGGTTGACCAGGGTGTCGGCGTGGTAGGGCCGTCCCGCGATCAACACGGCAAAACGGTTGCTTCCGTGAAGGTCGGCCAGAATGCGTCGGCCTTCGTCGGCCATGCGGGTGCGGAAGGCGGCAAGGCTGTGTTCCGCCAGGCGAACGGCGCGCGCGGCGGCTCGACCGCCGATGCCGAAGGCGGATTCCAGGTACATCCGCGTCTGGGTTCGGCGGCGCTTGACGTCGTACCAGTGAAAAACCGGATAGTCCATACGAACGCCAAACCGGCGAGCCGGCTCGTCGCTCTCGGCCACGATCATCGGGTAGCCCTGGATGACCGGGCAGACCGCACCACTCGCGGCACCCTTGGCTTCCCTGGGCATGCGGATCATCATTGGCATGAAGATGCGATCCACCTTCTTCTTCACCAGGTCGCTTACGTGGCCGTGGGCGAGCTTGGCGGGAAAACAGATGGTGTCGGACGGAATCCCCGAGAGACCTTCCTCGAAGAGGGCGTAACTCGAGGGGCGCGAGATGACTACCTCAAAGCCCAGTGAGGCAAAGAGCGCGTTCCAGTAGGGCATGCTCTGCCAGAACTCCAGCACTCGGGGAATGCCAATGCGCTGGCGGCGGGAACTGTTGCCGTCGATCGCCTGCGCTGAAGTCTTGCGCGGGGCGATTGGCTGCAGCCCCTCGGGCAGGAAGCTGCGCGTCAGGAGCTCGTTGTGGAGCCGAATCATATCCGGCACATCGAGGTTCTTTTTGGCCACTGCAGCGGCGAGCTTTCGCGTCTCAGGATCGGTTGCGTCGCCCACCACTTCGCCGCGCTCGCAGCGGTTTCCGGTGATAAACCTTCCACCGTCGCCAAACTCGATGATGGTGCGCATGCAGTTGTTGGAGCAGAACCGACAGACAACGCCGGGCTTCTTCTGATACGAGAAGTTGTCCACCGCACCGAGGCCGATGAAGCGCGATGCGATTCGTTCGGTCTCCCCAATCAGCCCCTGCTCGCGGGCGTGGACGGTCTCCTGTTCCATCTGGTGTTTGGTCAGCAGGGCTATGCCAATGGCTCCCATGTGGCCGGGAAGCTGGGGCCGCACCACTTCGCAGCCGGCGTACTGCTCGAAGGCGCGCAGCACTGCATCGTTGGCGAAGGTGCCGCCCTGAACGACGATGTGACCGCCGAGGGCATCGACGTTGGCGATGCGGACCACCTTGGTGAACACGTTCTCGATGATGGAGCGGCAGACGCCGCCGAGGATGTCCTCGGTGCTCTTGCCGTTCTTCTGCTCGGTGATGATGGACGAGTTCATGAATACGGTGCATCGGCTGCCGAGCCGACTGGGGGATTCCGCCTCAAAGGCGAGGCGCCCTACCTCCTGAATGGGAACGCCGAGGCTGCGCGCGTAGGTCTCCAGAAAACTCCCGCAGCCCGCCGAGCACGCCTCGTTCAGGACAATTCCCGTGACGATCCCGTCATTGAGGAAGATCGCCTTCATGTCCTGTCCGCCGATGTCCAGAATGAAGCTGACACCGGGGGCGATCTTCTGCGCCGCGGTGGCGTGCGCCACGGTTTCTACGGTGTGGTAGTCGGCGTGGAAGGCCTCGGCGAAGAGTTTCTCTCCGTAGCCGGTGGTGCCAACGCCAAGGATTTCCAGATCGACCTCCGAATCGCGGTAGGCGTCGCGCAGATCCGCGAGGGCGCCACGGATTACGTCCAGTGGCTCGCCGCGGTTGCTCGCGTAGAAGGTGTTGATCACCCGCTCATCTTCGTCGAGGAGGACGAACTTGGTGGTGGTGGAACCCGCGTCAATGCCCATCCACGCGCGCACCTGGCTGCCGGCGGGGTACTCCACCGGGTGAAAGGGTTCAGGGGTGTGGCGTGTGGTGAAGGCGTCGCGCTCCTGCCGGTTGGAGAAAAAAAGGTTGTCCGACGGGGACAGGGCGGTGACATCGTCGCCGGTAAGCTGCTCGCCCCGGCGCTTCAGACGAAGCGGTGCCGTGCGCCCGTCGTAGTGGCTTTCGCGCTCTTCAAACAGGGCCCCGATGGAGAGGGCGGCGCCGTGAGCTACCATGGTTTCGGGCCGCTCGGGAATGATGGTCTGCTCATCGTCGAGGCCGAGGCGCTCGGCAAACACCCCAACCAGGCGGGGGTTGAAGGTGAGGGGGCCGCCCTCGAAGAGCACCGGCGGCGTGATCTCCATGCCCTGTGCGAGGCCTCCAATGGTCTGCTTGGCCAGGGCGTGAAAGGTAGATAACGCGATGTCTTCACGGCTGACGCCCTGGTTGAGCAGGGGCTGGATGTCGGTCTTGGCGAAAACACCGCAGCGCCCGGAGATATCGTAGACGTGGGTTCCGGCGGCCGCGAGTTGGTTAAACTCTTCCGTGCGGACGCCAAGCAGCTCCGCCACCTGGTCCACAAAGGCGCCGGTTCCCCCCGCGCAGCTGCCGTTCATGCGCATGTCGGAGGCGACCAGTTCTCCGGACCGCTCGTCGTGGCGGAAGAAGATCACCTTCGCATCCTGTCCCCCAAGCTCAATCGCTACCCGGGTTTGCGGGAAGAAGCGGGAGACTGCGATGGAGTTGGCCACCACCTCCTGCACAAAGAACGCTTCGAGGGTTTCGGCGATGCGGCTGCCGCCCGATCCACAGACCGCGAGCGCGCAGTCGGTGCCGACCTGGGCGTGAGCGTCCATGAGAAGGGCCGATGCCGCGGTGCTCTGTTCGGCGTTATGGCGGCGATAGTCGCTATAGATAATGTCGCGGCCCCAGGGTTCGATCACCACGATTTTTACGGTGGTTGATCCGACATCCAGGCCGATCCAGTACTGGTACTCTTTCATACAAATCCTCAGGCAGTTGCGCCAAAGCGGACACGACACCCACAACGCAAACCATCCATGGGCCTACCGGGACGTGTCGGGGAATTCTATCCAGAAAGTATACCGGCCGCCCCGGAACATGGCAAGCTGCGAAGTTTGGGTTATACTGGGGGCGTGAAATACCGACGCCTCGGCAATACCGGATTGCTGGTCAGCGAGATCGCCTATGGAACATGGCTCACCTTTGGCGCCCAGGTGGATCGCGCTGCGGCCGACCGCATCATCCGGCGCTCACTGGATCTTGGCATCAACTACTTCGACACCGCCGATGTCTACGCAAAAGGCGGCGCGGAAGAGATGCTCGGCGCCATTCTCCCCGAATCCGCCATTCGGCAGGACTATGTCCTGGCGACCAAGGTCTACTTCCCCATGGGAGAGGGCGTTAACAACCGTGGGCTTTCGCGCAAACACATCTTTGATTCCATTCACGACAGCCTGAGACGGCTGCGGGTGGACTACGTGGACCTCTATTACTGCCACCGGTACGACGAAAACACCCCGCTGGTTGAGACCATCCAGGCGATGCAGGACCTGATCCACGCCGGCAAGATTCTGCACTGGGGTGTCAGCGAGTGGCCCAGCGATCAGATCGCCGAGGCTGCGAGTAAGTGCAAGGCGAACGGCTGGATTCCGCCGGCCATCAACCAGCCGCGCTATTCGCTCATCCACCGCGATGTTGAGTCGCGCATTCTCTCGGTCTGTGAGCACCACGGCCTCGGTGTGGCGGTGTTCTCGCCACTCGCCGAAGGGGTGCTCACCGGAAAATACGCCACCGGGTCACCGCCCGACGGCAGCCGCGGGTCGATCACCAGTCTCAATATGTTCATGCGCGAGAATCTGCAGAGCGACGAGGTGCGCCGTCAGGTTACGGGGCTGAAGCGAATCGCCGACGCCCGGGGACTTACCGTCGCTCAGCTGGCGATTGCGATGCTTCTGCAGCGCAGGGAAGTGGATTCGGTCATCATCGGCGGCACCTCGGTTCAGCACATCGAAGAGAACGCGCGGGCCTCGGGGCTGCGTCTGGATGCGGCCACCGTCGATGAGGTCAACGAGCTCTTTCCGCCCCCGGCGGGGTAGGCGGGGCCTGCATTCCGGAGGGTTCGCTCGCGGGGAGGCAACGGCTCATTGTCTCGGAGAGCCGCTCCTGCGGAAGATTGGCGCCGCGGGTGCGCAGGGTCTCGACCAGGATTCTGGTGTTGAGCGCGCACGCGGGCTCCCCGGTTGTGACGTGCTGCGCCGCCGCGGTCCCTGCCGCCTGTCCAAGCAGCATGCATCCCGGTTGATCCCGCAGCGATCCGTTGACCCGTACGTCGGTGGATACGCAGCGGCCTGCGGCCCACAGGTTGGTGAACCCCCGGGGAACCAGAATTCCATACGGCATTCCGTAGTACTCACCGTCCGCCGGCCGCCCAGCCTCGGTGAACTCGCGCTCGAAGCGGGCGTACTCCTCGGGGGTGGTGTCGTAGACGTGGACGTCCACTTGTTTGCAGTAGATGCCGATCTGGTCGGGAAAGGTACGTCGGGCTACAAAGTCGTCCCAGGAGAGTTCGTACTCGCCCAGGATGCGTCGTGACTCTCGTACCCCCATGAGGGCCGCGGTAGCCGAGAGATGGGTCTCCTCGCATCCGGGAAGGTAATTGCGGAAGAATCGCACGTACTCCTCTGCCAGTCGGCGTCCCTGCGCGTATCCGTGCGAGAGGCTCTGTGTGGAGAGCGCGTCCATGCCAAAGAGGTGGCCGGCGTTCAGGATTCCCTCGTGCTCCCCGGTCCGAAAGATGCCGGGCACGTGCCGGTCGGGCTGGGAGAAGAAGCCGTCCGCAACCGCCGTATCGACTGCCGTCTGTTGATCACGCCGACGATCGAACCGGTCATAGTCGATCCCGGTGACGCGGGCGCAGAGCGTGGGCGGCATGATCCGCTCGGTGTCGCGCCCCGCCGCGCGACACACCACTCCGCATTGCTCGGCGAGGACTGCGTCGCCGGTTGCGTCAATGAAGGCTTTGGCCGCGACGAAGGAATAGCCCTCGATCCCGTGGAGAACGGCCCCCGCTACCGTGCGGTTCGCCGTTTCGCCGCCGGCCTTCACTTCTGATACCTCCGCGTCGATCACGCGGGTGGCAAACCGCACCTCAACCTCGGCCCTGGCACACAGCTCGTCGAGGAGACGCTTCAGCGCCTCGGGGTCGAAGCCAAACCCGCGCTTGGTGCGTTGCCACTGCTCGGGCCCCCGCCCCGGCTCGATGGCCCCGCGCTCATAGAGCGCCTCGCAGATCTCCACCACAACGCCGCCCACCATGGAGTGCACGTTGTTGCCCAGGCAGTACCAGCTGCTGACCAGGCCGCTCGTGCCCATGCCGCCGAGCGCGCCGGTGGCCTCCACCAGAACGGTGCGCAGCCCCTCCCGGGCAGCGGCAATCGCCGCCACCGTTCCCGCCGGGCCGCCCCCGGCGACCAGCAGGTCGTACCCGTTCTCAACGGGGATGTCGCGTCGTAACTGAAAACGCTGTTGTTCCGTCATGGCTGCATGATACAATGCCATTACGGCTATGAATGGGATGAATACGGCTAAAAACCATGCAGAATCGGCTATTGCGTTTACCGAGAGCGTGACCGGACTGCGGGTAACGGTGCACGATCTCACCCACACGCTGTGGCAGCATCTCTCCGTTGACCGCTTTCGGCATACTCATTCACTGTGCAGTCTGGTCAAGACCGGTCCGTATGGAGAACGCTGCATCGAGCTGGAGGTTGACTCGGTGCGCCGTGATGCCAATCGATTCCCCGACGGACGGGTGCACCGCTGCCACGCCGGTCTGACCGAAGTCTGCGTGCCGGTCTTCGATCAGGATCGGCTCGTTCTGGTGCTCTTTCTCGGACCGTTCCGTCTTGCCGCCGACGCCCGTGCGCACTGGTCCCAGCCCGCGAGTCGAACCGCGGACGCTTCCGCTACCGGCAGTCTCGCCGCCCTCAGTCGGACTGAACTCGACCTCGCGCTCGAGGCGCTGCGCCAGCTTGGTGCCCGCCTGCGAGGCATCATTGCGGAGCAGAATCTGGACCTTTCGGCGCCCGATCTGGATCGCACCCTGCGGATACGGCGCTTCGTGGCAGCGAATTTTCATCGCGCGGTCACGGTTGCCGATCTGGCCACCGAGCTTGGGCTGAGCCCCGATCGGGCCCGGCACGTGGTCCGTGAGGCGTGTGGCGAAAGCTTCCGCCGGCTTCTCGAGCAGACGCGAATGAGCGCCGCTGCAGCGCTTCTGCTGAACTCTCGCCTGCCGGTAAGCGAGGTAGCTGAACGCTGCGGATACACCGACAGCGCCGCGTTTGGTCGCAGCTTTGCTCGGGTGCACGGTGCGTCGCCGAGCGCGTGGCGGGCGGGCGCCCGGCCGTAGGTTGGGGAGCGGCTCCACGCCCTTCGGAGGCGGGCTGCACGGCCGTCGATCGGGGAGCGGCGCTGGATGCCCGGATGCCGCGA
>REDM01000185.1 GCA_007693485.1 Spirochaetaceae bacterium | reverse complement strand
AACAGCCCTGCCAGGAAGACCCCAACCGGCTCTTTCAGTCCCAGAAGGGCGACCGATATACCCATGAACCCTTCAGTCGGCATGGAGTCGTGAACCTTCAAGAAGGTAAGGGAATCACTGAGAAAGATCCCCGCCCCTGCCGCACCCGCAAGCGCTCCCGCCACCATCATCGCAATGACGATGCGCCGTTTCTCGTCGATTCCGGCGTACCGACTGGCATGACGATTGAGCCCGACTGCTTTGAGTTCAAAACCCAGGACCGTTTTGTTCAGGAGGATATAGATGATGATGGTTGCCAGAACGGCGACAACAAACGCACCCTGAATGTTCGAGCCGGCGAACACGCGATCGAATCCAAACTTGGGAATCATGCCCGCGCGAGGCACGGGAAGCGACTCGTTATTCAACGAGTTGTAGATGTTCCGACGAACGAGGAAGTTCACGAGAAAGAGGGCGATATAGTTCATCATGATGGTCGAGACAACCTCGTGAACGCCCTTGTACGCCTTTAACAGGCCGGGAATCACGCCCCAGAGCGCGCCGGCGATGACTGCAGCAATCAGAGCAACCACCCACGCATAGGGCCCAAGGAAGGTCCAGCGGATCGCGATATGGAGCGCGGCGTACGTGCCAAAGAGCAGTTGTCCCGTCGCGCCAATATTGAACAGACCCGTCTTGAACGCGAATCCAACGGATAAGCCGGTGAGAATGATTGGAGAGGCAAAGTAGATCACGTTGCCAACCGACCGAAGCCCTCTTCGGAACCCCGCAAAGAGCATCGTGTTGAACGCGGCCCACGCCTGTCCCGGATTGGTGATGTACAGGACGATCAATCCGGTGATCAGTCCGGCGATAATCGCCAGCAGCGAGGAGTATACCCTCATCATCTCGATCGACCGCCATCGTGGCGTTCGCGTTAACGGCTCAGACATTTGGTGCTCCGCGTTTCGCCCCGGACATGTACAGACCGATCTCTTCGTACGTCACCGTAGCCGGGTCAAGCTCGCCCACCAGCTCTCCTTCGTAGATGACAAGAATCCGATCACTGATGCTCATCACCTCGTCGAGTTCCAGAGAGACAACAAGTACCGCCTTTCCCTTGTCGCGTTCCGAAATAATCTGTCGATGCACGTACTCAATGGCGCCAACATCAAGACCGCGCGTCGGCTGCACCGCGATGAGAAGATCCGACGATCGGGATATTTCCCGCGCCAGAATCGCTTTCTGCTGATTCCCTCCGGACATGCTTCGAGTCGGAGTCTTCGCGCCTTGTCCGCTGCGAATGTCAAACCGATCAATCAGCTGTCTGGCGTGTGCGGTTATCTCACCAAAGCGCAGGAACCCACGACGTTGAAACCGCGGACGAAAGTACTCCTGCAGGGCCAGATTGTATTCCAGCGGGTAATCAAGCACCAGACCATGTTTGTGTCGATCTTCAGGAATGTGCGAAATCCCGGCCATGGTACGGTCACGTATCGGCAAGCCTTCAATTGGAGTGCCATTGAGCAGGATCCGTCCGGAGGAGTGAGGGATCAGACCGGTCAGAGCGAATACCAGCTCGGTCTGCCCGTTGCCGTCGATGCCCGCCAGCGAGACAACCTCTCCCGCGCGAACCGAAAAACTCACATCGTTGAGAATCGGCTTTCCTGAGTGCTTGGTCTGGTAGGTCAAATGCTCCACCGTCAGTACGGGAGCGCCCACCTGGGCCGGTTCCTTGTGGACCGCAAAATCGACGGTGCGTCCCACCATCAGATTCGACAGCTCCTGCTTGGTCGTTTCGCCAATCGAAACGGTGCCTCGGTTTTTCCCCAGCTTGAGAACCGTGCACCGATCAGCAATGCTCACGATCTCATCAAGTTTGTGCGAGATAAAGACAATCGCGCGCCCCTCGTCGCGCAGCTGTCTGATCACCCGCATCAAATCCTGAATCTGCTGCGGGGTGAGGACCGCCGTCGGTTCATCCAGAATGATGATATCGGCTTTTCGGAAGAGCACTTTCAGGATCTCAACCCGCTGCTGCATGCCAACGGAAATGTCGCTGATCCGCGCATCCGGGTCGACATCGAGAGAGTACTCGCGACTCAATTCAACGATACGTCGGCGAGCGTCGAGGGTTTGCACAAATCCCCGGCGAACTTCTTCAACTCCGAGAATCACGTTCTCAGTCACCGTGAAGTTCTGTACCAGCTTGAAGTGTTGATGCACCATCCCCAGACCGAGTTCGTAGGCGTGACTGGGGCTCCGCACATCCATTGGTTGGCCCGAGAGGATGATCTGCCCGGCATCCGGTGTATAGATGCCGAACAGAATATTCATGAGGGTAGATTTTCCGGCTCCATTCTCACCCAGGAGCGCGTGAACTTCGCCGGATCGAAGATCAAACGACGTGTTGTCGTTTGCGACCACTCCCGGGAATGCCTTGGTGATTCCTCTCATCTCGAGGACGGTAGTCATCGCTGGTCACCCCGGGAGCGTTGCACAGGAAAATCAGTTGACCACGGTAACCCGCGTTCGCTGAAGACCGAGATCACCGGGTATGCTGAGAGTGTGGCTCGAAGGGATCGTAATCTCACCCGATATCAGCCGCTGCAAGAGCGCGTCGTAATGCGCACGAGTGAACCGCTGGAATCGTGAGAAGTCATCCGGAATTCCCACGCCCTCTTCGGCTGCTGTGAGGTTGATGGCCTCTCCGCCACGAAACGTTCCAGCATAAAAATCGCTGATGGCCTGATAAACCGAAACCCGCAACTGCTTGAGCGACGAGGTGAGAATGACCGGCGAAAGATCCTGCTGGTTCACGTTTGCGCCAATCACCCACTTGCCCGAGAGCTCTTCCGCGGCGCTGATGGCATTGTTGATTGCACCACCGGCGGCCACAAAAATCACCTCGGTGCCTCCGTTATACCAGGTTGAGGCGAGCGTCTTGTTTTCCGGACGAGCGTCAAAGGTACCCAGGTAGCGGTACATCATGGTTACGTCTACATTCTCTTCTCTCGCGGCGTACTCCGCACCAAGGATGTACCCCACACCAAACCGAACAACAGCGGGAACGCTGACTCCACCGAAGAACCCAAGGTTCCGAAACCCCTCACGGACGGCGGCGTACCCAACAATGAACCCAGCCTGCTCCTCGGCATAGAAAATTGACAGCGTGTTATCACCGATACGGGTCGTACCATCGCGAGCGGGGTTTGCATCCAGCAGCACAAACCGAATCTCGGGGAACTCATCCTGGGCGATGAACACCGGCTCAGAGAACGCAAAACCCGGCGTGACAATCACCCGTGCTCCAGCCTCTGCCGCAAGGCGAATTGCTTCCAGCCGCGCCGATCCGGAGTTCTCTGCCGGGCGATAGAAGCGATGCGTGATGCCGTGCTCCTCGGCGTACTGCACAACCCCTTCCCATGCTCCCTGGTTGAACGACCGGTCGTCAACGGGACCGTGATCGGTGACCAGAGCGAGTTCGAAGGTTGGTTGGGCTTGACTGCCCCCCGCGAACAGAGGCGTCATCGCTACTGCCGCCAGGACAAGGAGCACAATAGTTTTCTTGATCATACGTTCCCCCTTATTCTTCATGCAAACGTTACCATACGCTATCATGAATAAAGATACAGCGTCAACGCGATCGGACCGATTCAGTCAGCCACCCGGTAGTTCAAGCCGGTTTTCCGTTCGGTCTCAGCGAGCATCCGTTCGGCAATTTCATTTGCGCGGTGAAAGAGCTGCTGCTCATCCTCGTTCACCAGCCGTCCGCCGCGAACGAGTACCCGGCCATTCACCATCGTCAGTTCGGCCCGCGGGCCAGACCCACAGAAGAGAATCGCGGAAGCGGGATCGCTCATTGCGCCGGCGTAGTCGATCCGGTCGAGGCGAAACAGCGCGAGGTCTGCCGCAGCACCAGCTTGAATCCGGCCAATCTCGGGTTGGCCAAGAATGGTTGCGCCTCCGGTGGTTGCCATCTTGAGAACCTGTCGCGGCGGCATTGCCGTGACGTCAGTACCCACCCGGTGCACCAGTAACGCCATCTGCATTTCTCGCGTCATGCTGGAGGCGTCGTTGCTGGCACTCCCATCTACCGCAAGCCCCACCGGAACTCCTGCCTCCAGCATCGCCGGGATCGGCGCGATACCGGAGCCGAGCCGCATGTTGGAGGATGGACAGTGCGCAATCCCCGTACGGGTCTCGGCGAGTCTCCGTATCTCCTGGTCGTTGAAATACACCCCGTGGGCAAACCAGACGTCCTCGCCGATCCAACCCGTCTTCTCCATGTACTCCAGTGGACGGACACCGTGAGTTTGTAGACAAAACTCTTCTTCATCCACCGTTTCGCAGAGGTGGGTATGGCAACGGACCCCTCGGTTCCGGGCAAGCGTCGCCGTTTCCGTCAGCAGCTCCGTAGTAACCGAAAACGGCGAACACGGCGCGAGGATGATGCGACACATGGAGAACGGGCTTGGGTCGTGGTACGCCGAGATCACTCGTTCACAGTCGGCCAGAATTTCCTCTGCCGACTGGGTAAGGTCGTCGGGGGGAAGCCCACCGTCGGATCGTCCACGGCTCATGCTTCCCCGGGTGGGATGGAACCGAACCCCCATATCACGGGCGGCACGAATCTCGACGTCCAGCAGTTCCGCCGAGGCGTGTCTGGGGAACACGTAGAAGTGATCGGTTGTTGTCGTGCATCCCGACAGCAGAAGCTCCCCCACACCGATCCGGGTAGAAACGTCGACCGCCTCTTCACTCAGCTCGCGCCAGATCTCGTAGAGACCGATCAGCCAATCGAACAGCTTCGCGTTTTGCACCCGCGGTATATTTCGTGTCAGGGTCTGATAGAGGTGATGATGCATGTTGACGAACCCCGGGTACCCAACGCACCAGGATCCGTCGATCACCTCGACTCCTTCAGTACGTGACAGGCGCTCGACACGCGGATCATCGCCCGTGAGTACCGCGGATATTTGATTTCCATCAACGAGCACGGATGCACCATGAAGATCGGACTCACCGTCAACCATGGTAACCAGTGTGTGGATGTTACGAATCAGGTAGCGGTTCATAGACGGTACGCTCACATTCTACAGGTTGGCATGAGCGTACCAGCGTGAAGCGCTGCGCACAAGAGACGCGCGGGCTACACCAGGATAACCGTATCCGAATAGCGAGCCACCACCTCATCGTGGGTGACAAGTCGCAGGGGTTCGGCCAGGGCCTGCGCGACCAGCATGCGGTCGAAGGGGTCGCGGTGGATCGGCTCGAGTTGCACCACGGTGTGCTCCGGAGTTATGGACAGCTCGCGATACCCGGCGCGACGAAACCAGTGCAGCGCCTCAGCTCCCGACACCGGCATGGCGTCACTGCGAATCGAGTGCTTGATGGTGATTTCCCATACCGATGCCGCGCTGAAGACTACTTCGTTGCGTGAGTCTTCGATCAGGTGGCGTGCCGCGTCGGGCAACAACCGGTCTGCGGTGATGGCCCACAGCAGGATGTGGGTGTCGAGCAGAAGCCTCATTCAATGACGTCTCCGCCGAACAGCCGGGACAGATCCCCGTACGGAGAGTCAATGTCGGCAGGCACTTCGAAGACGCCTTCCGCGACGCCGATTCGTTTCGGCGGCCCGTCGACCGCGTCCTCTTCCCGATACGCCTTGAGCCGCGCGACCGGACGACCGTGACGGGCAATGATGATCTCATCCACCCTTCGGCCTTCCAGATCGGCAACGAGTCGGGAGAGGTGGGTCTTTGCCTCGAGCATATTGACGGATTGCATGATACCCCCTGATCGTGCCCGGACACGATATCTGACTAATATTAGTCTTTTTATCTAAAGAAGGCAAGTCTCGTGCAACTCGGTGGCCCCAGGAGCCTCGGTGCAAAAAGATTCTTGACCATGCATGATGAATGGCCTAAGTTTGAGTGTCGTCAAAAAAGGAGTACTGATATGAAACGCAGAACACAGATTGCGCTGGTTGTCGCGGTTGTTGTGATTGGTGCGCTGGTCATTGCCGCGGGAAGTCCCCGCGAAGCAACCCCGGCAGGCGATGCCGCGTTGCACCGCACCCCGCAGGATCCCCGTCTGATCAACCCGGGGCAACTCACCGTCGGAACCGGAACCCCGGTATTTCCGCCTTGGATGCTGCACGACGATCCCGCCCGTGGCGAAGGATTTGAGAACGGCATGATCTACGAACTCGCCGCGGAGCTTGGATTTTCGCGCGATCAGGTGGTGTGGGAGAGAGGCCTCACCTTCGAACAGACCATCGCGCCCGGACCAAAGCCGTTTGATTTTGCCATTCGCCAGATCTCGGTCACCGCCGAGCGTCAGCAGATCGTGGACTTCTCCATTGTGTACCTCCAGCCGGATAAGGCTGTTATCGCGTTGGCCGACAGCCCGGTTGTTGGCGCGAGATCGTTTGCCGATCTTCGCCGGGCACGATGGGGCGCTACCATTGGAACCACGGATCTCGATTACCTGGAACGCATCCTCGGGATTCAGGGCGCCGCGGTCTTTGACGACCAGGCCGGAACCTTCCAGGCCCTGCAGGCGGGACTCATCGACGCCACGGTGGCAGCACTGCCGAGTGCCCTCTTTGTCACCGCGGTACAGGTTCCCGCCGCGCAGATTGTGGCGCTCCTTCCGCCCGACCCCAACGACAACGGCCACGGGCTGCTGTTTGAACAGGGCAATCCGCTTGTCGAGTGGATCAACGAGGGACTGCAGGCGATCATCGATCGCGGCGTGGTCAACGACCTCATCAATCAGTACCTGCTACCCGAGGGGGACATCCCCGAGATCAGCCGGTGATCGCAGAGGAACGACGGCCGGCACCCCCGGCCAGGCGCACGCTCAGCTTCCGCGAGCGTGCGCTTCCGTTTGTCATCAGCATCGTCAGTGTCGCCATCGTATTTGGTCTGGCGGCACGGCTGGTTACCAGCGCCACGCACTGGCCGCGAATCAAGCTGCAGTTCTTCAACCGAGACGCGATTGTCGCGGCCTTTCCGACCGTCTTTCGCGGCTTCCTCACCAACATGAGCGTCTGGGCCATCGCCCTGGTTGCCATCGCAATCTGGGCGCTGGTTCTGGCGATATTCCGGTCGCTGAACGGCCCGTGGTTTGCCCCCTTGAAGGTATTTGCCGTTCTCTACATCGACCTGATCCGTGGCATTCCTTCGCTGTTGCTGGTGCTGCTGTTTGGATTTGGCGTACCGGCATTGCAGATCCCCGGGCTTCCGCGTACCGGCCTCTTCTGGGGAGCGGTGGCGATGGTGCTCGGCTACTCCGCGTACGCTGCGGAGGTCTATCGATCCGGAATGGAAGCAGTCCACGACGGACAGCGGGCGGCCGCAAAGGCGCTCGGTCTCTCGCAGTGGCAGACCATGATCTACGCCATCGTTCCGCAGGCGGTACGAAACGTCCTGCCCGCGCTGCTCAACCTTGCCGTAGCCCTGCAGAAAGATGTGGCGCTCCTGAGCGTGATCGGCGTGCGCGACGCGGTACGTGAAGCGCAGATCTACACCGCGCGCACCTTCAACTACTCTTCGCTGATTGCCGCCGCCATGCTCTTTCTGGCGGCAACGATCCCCATGGCGCGATTCACCGACTACGTGGCGCGCAAGGATCAGGAGCGTCGCCTCCAGAGGACAGTCTGAGCATGGACCGCGTACGCATCTCCAACCTGACCAAGTACTACGGAACCACCCTCGTCCTCGACGACGTGAACCTCAGTGTGGCCGAACACGAGGTGGTCTGCCTGATCGGCGCGTCGGGTTCGGGCAAGTCAACGCTTCTGCGCTGCGTCAACAAACTGGTGCCCTTTGACCACGGGACCATCGAGCTTGACGGAGTCTCCATTGAGGACGAGCAGTTCAGGAACAGTAACGAACTGCACAAGCGGGTGGGTATTGTCTTTCAGGCATTCAATCTCTTCCCGCACATGAACGTGCTGGACAACGTCACCCTCGCGCCACGCAAGGTGCACGGCGTCTCCCGCAAGGAAAGCGAGGCAAACGCACGGCGGTTGCTCGACCTCTTTGGCATGAGCGAATTTGCCGCAGCGTTCCCGGAACAACTCTCCGGCGGGCAGCAGCAGCGCGTCGCGATCATCCGCACCATGGCCACCAACCCCGACGTACTGATGCTCGACGAGATCACCGCGGCGCTCGATCCGGAGCTCATCGGGGGAGTATTGCGCATCATCAAGGACCTCGCCGCGCAGGGCATGACCATGATGATCGTGACGCACGAAATGGGATTTGCCCGCGAGGTTGCAGACCGGGTCTGCTTCCTGGAAGACGGCCGCATACTGGAAGAGGGCCCTCCCGCCCAGCTCTTCTCAACGCCGGAGCACCCGCGCACGCAACAGTTCCTGCAGCGCATCATCGAGGCCGGCAGATTGTAACACCACCGGCGGGAACCGGGAACCCCAGCCGTCAGAACCCGAATGCGCCGAGATTGAGCGCGATGAATGGTTGCCACTCGCGCACCATTCCCACGCGCAACAGGACACCAAGCGCATCACTGAACCGCACGCCCATACCGGCCGAGGCCGTCCAGTTCACCCTCAGATCCGACCAGTGATCGGGGGCGTCACGCCACGTCTCGGCGACTCCGCCGTCGAGCACAACCACCGGTTCTGCACGCAGGGTTCCGGGTGTTTCGCGCAGGAAGACGCGGAGCTCTGAGGCAGCAGCCAGCCTGTGGCGACCACGGCGGGCGTCGTTTCGATACCCAACGAAGACCCGGTCGTCACCGAGTGAGAATTGGTTGAACGGGCGCAGGCCGCTGGGATCATCGCCGGTGTCGGTGAAATCGCTTCCCGCGGAGACTATCGCACCCATGCTCGCCCTGCCTCCAAGGCTAAGGTGGGATTCCCCGCGACCCTCCAACCGGTGAAACGTATGGTCAAACGAGCGAGACGGCAGGGCCATCTGATACTCCACCTCAGCAGCGCTGCCGCGTCGGGGAAAGAGCCGCGAGTCACGACTGTCGACAAGCGCCACCGCAACAAGCGCCGGAATCGTAGCCCACGCGCGTTCGCCGTCCAGTTCGGTCATGAGCGACTGCACCAGGGAGAGCCGGTACCCGGCGCGCAGCTCTCCAAAGCGCCAGAGCTGCGCGCCAAGATCGACCCCGAATACGGCCTCCTGCGAATCGATCACCGCGTTCGCCGTACCAATGCCACTCATGCGTTCGGTCTCGGCCAGGTATCCCGCATACGGAACCAGAAAGAAATCCCGTCCCAGCGGCTGAAAGTAGGACGTCGACACCGCGAGAACATTCACAATCCCAAGTTCGGTAGACCAGGCGGAGCCCCGCCCGGTAAGGTTGTTCAACGTGAAACTCTGCGTGATGACCATCCGGCTGTACGCCGAAGACGCGATGACCCCCGCGTAGCTGAGGCCAACGCGCACGGTGCCCCAGCTGACCACCCGTGGTTCGAGCGTTACCAGCAGGGTGTGCCCGTCCATGCCGGCTTTATCACGCGCGTCGGCGTCGTCGTCGGCACCCGAACGCAGAATCTGCGTTTTGACCAGGTCGTACCGCCCGATACCGTATACGGCAGCAACCGGGCCTTCCAGATCGGCGGGGGTAATCGCGCGACCCACCAGCGGTGCAAACTGAACCAGCGCCGCGACGCGATCGTCGTCGGTTCCACCCTGAACGATCACCCGGGTCACCAGCGGATCGGAGAGCGAGAGAAAGTACCGGCCACTTGGAGATGGTGCAATCGGTGGTGTACCCCGCGCTTCGTGGAGCTGTTGGGCAAGCTGACGCAACCGCGGCAGCTGTTCGCGCGCAGCGGCCTCCCCCCGATCGGCAATCTCCAGCGCGTCAAAAAAGCCCATCCGGGAGAAGCCGCTCATATCGGGGCGGATCAGGATATCCGCCAGCGCGCGCTGCGGACGTACGTTGGTTTCAATCAAGATCTTGGTGGACTGGTCGATCGATGCGAGCGGACTGCGCGAAAGGCGCTCTACGGGGACGGCCATCTTCTCTGCCACCTCCACCGCAATCACGATGTCGGCGCCCATGGCGCGCGCCACATCAACCGGCAAGTTATTCACCACCCCGCCGTCAATGAGAAAACGGTCCCCGATGCGGTAGGGGGCAAAAAGGCCGGGAATGCTCATGCTCGCCCTCATGGCGTCCGACAGTGAGCCCGAAGACACCACCACCTCTTCTCCGGTGCTCACGTCCGCCGCAACCGCGCGAAACGCCCGGGGAAGTTCATCGAAATCGATATCGTCCGGGATGCGAAGCGTAAGCCGCTCGATGATTGCGGTGATGTTCTGACCGGCCAGGAGCCCGCCGCCGAGATGGATGCCGTCGCGGTCAAAACCGGCTTCCAGGAAGAACCGCTCGCGCAGCGCGCGTTCCCGGTCCGGAAAGAAGCGGCGCGCAACGGTATCGGTGAACATCACCACCCAGTCGATACCACCGGAGATCGATCGGATCTCCTGCGGCGAATAGCCGGCCGCGTAAAATCCACCGACGAGGGCACCCATACTGGTGCCAACCACCATGTCCACCGGGATCCCCACCTCCTCGAGCACCTCCAGCACACCGATGTGCGCGAGCCCCAGCGCCGCCCCACCCGAGAGCACCACCGCCACCCGCGGACGCACGGGTTCATCAGCCGGCACGAC
>REDM01000222.1 GCA_007693485.1 Spirochaetaceae bacterium | reverse complement strand
GGTTCGGCGAGCCGGATGTCGGAGCGGGCACGGGTGACGGGTGCTGCGTACAGACGGATCATGGTGCGAATCATATCACGAGCGAGAACTGAAGTGGCGTCACGGATTCAGTCCTCGGGGCGAGAACTCCTCGGGTGCGCACCACACCTGCGGCTTCACAGGAGGGCCCCGCGCAGGTATCATCTCCGGCATGATACCACTGAACGGACAACACGCCGTTGTCACCGGAGCCGCTCGGGGAATTGGCCTCGCCACCGTTCGCCG
Source organism: Spirochaetaceae bacterium (assembly GCA_007693485.1). Lineage (GTDB taxonomy): Bacteria > Spirochaetota > Spirochaetia > DSM-27196 > PWMO01 > PWMO01. Next base: position 10,409 of record REDM01000222.1, on the reverse strand, counting down.
CCTTCTTCGTGAGGGGGTTGCGGTGTCGCTGTGGGACCGCGACGAGGCGGAGCTGGCTGCTGCGGTCCATGCGCTGCGCGCCGAGTTCCCCGCTGCGCGCATGGCAACATACTGTGTCGACGTAACCGACGCCGCCGCGGTCGCGGCCGCGGTGCAGGAGGCCCAGCAGTTGTTTGGCGGCATAGACATCCTGGTGAACAACGCCGGCCACCTCGCTGCCGGCAATCTGACCGACCAGCCGGTTGAAAAGTGGGATCGGACCATTGCCGTGAATCTTAACGCGCTGGTCTACACCACCCACGCAGTACTTCCCGGCATGTACCAGCGTGGGACGGGCCACGTGGTGAATCTCAGCTCCGCGGCTGCCACGCTGGGCGTGGCAGGCCTCTCGGTCTATGCCGCTACCAAGTGGGCGGTCTGGGGGCTCACCGAGTCCCTTCGCCACGAGGCGATCAACCTCGGCGCGCGCGGCGTGCGATTCAGTTCCATCCACCCGATTTTCCTGCGCGAAGGCATGTTTGCCGGGGCGAGGCTGCGCGGTCTGGGCGCCCTGCTGGTGCCCAACGTGAAGAACCACGACGTCATCGCGCGCGCAATCGTGGAATCGTCGCTGAAACGGGGTCGCCGTGCTCCCATGCGCCCACGCACCGTCCGCCTCGCCGTGCTGCTCCGCGGTATCCTGCCGGGTGCCCTCTTCGACGCTGTGGTTCGCGCCCTGGGGGTTCCGCAGGGAATGTCCACCTGGAAGGGCCGGGGCGAGGGTTGAGCCGTACCGGAAAAAAAAGAACAGCCTTTGGAACACTCGGGACGGGTTGCGATGAATCCAAAAACCTGTAACGATACGCCTACATTCGTCACCCACGGAGGCTTCCATGACCGTATCCGAACTCGTGCGGAAAAACCGTTCCTACCGCCGCTTTGATCAGAAAGCCCGAATCGCACCGGAGGCCCTCGAATCGCTGGTGGATCTCGCGCGCCAGAGCGGATCGGCGGGAAACAAACAACCGTTGCGTTATATCGTTTCCTGTTCGGAAGAGATGAACCGCAAAATCTTCCCAAACCTTACCTGGGCGGCAGCGCTCAAGGAGTGGCCGGGCCCGGCTGAAGGCGAACGCCCCGCCGCGTACATCGTCGTCGTTGCGGACAAAACCATCTGGAACTGGGCCGCGGTTGACCTGGGCGTGGCATCGCAGTCAATTCTGTTGGGAGCCACCGAGATAGGACTTGGAGGATGCACCATCGGCGTGCTAAAGAAGCAGGAGCTGACCGAGCTGCTGGCCATCCCCGAGGAACTTGAGATCCGTGTCGTCATTGCGTTGGGCAAGCCGGTTGAAACCGTTGTGCTGGAAGAGGCCGAGTCCGCGGAATCCACCACGTACTATCGAAGCGATGATCAGGTGCATCACGTTCCCAAAATCCCGCTGAAGGACGTGATTCTGGATACGTACGTGTAGAAGGCCTGGGCCTCAGTACCGTTTGTCCACCAGGGCCTTGCGCGTCTTCGAGAGGCTCTGCACCACCTGCTCCTGACGGCGCAGAGAGACACCAACAGAAAGTACGTCGATCACACAAAGCTGCGCAATCCGGGACGACATCGGTTCAAAGCGGTAGTTGGACTCGCTGGAGTGCACGCAGAGGTTGATACCGGCCGCGTTTGACACCGGCGACTTCACCTGGCTCACAATGGCAATGGTAGAGGCGCCCGCCTCGGAGGCAATACGCAGCGACTCAACGATATCCTTGCTGGACCCGGAGTGCGAGATAACCACTAACGTGTCGCCGGGCTTCATAAGGGAAGCAGACATCGCCTGCATGTGGGCGTCGTTGAACCAGCTGCAGGGGATTCCGATTTTGAAAAACTTGTGGTGCGCATCCATCGCAAGCGAGGCGGATCCACCGAGGCCAAAGAACGAGATATGCGTAGATTCGGCAAGAATCTGCACTGCAGCAGCCACCGCATCCTGATCGAGCCCCTCGGCAGAATGGGTCACCGCGGCAATGTTTGCGTTGAACACCTTCCGTATAACCTGCGGGATCCCGTCGTGCTCATCCACCGCCTCGTGAATGCTCTTGAGCACCGGGATGATCGATTGCGCAAGGTTGATCTTGAAATCCTGGTAGCCCTTGAACCCGAGTGCACGGCAGAACCGGATCACCGTGGGTTCACTCACGGAAGCGTTTTCCGCAATCTCACTGACCGACGAGTGAATCACCGTGTCGGAGTGTTCCAGCACGTAGTGCGCGACCTTGACCTCGGACTTGCGCATGTTCACGATGTTCTCTGAGATAAATGAAAGTCGGGTGTCCGATCGCACGCTACTCATCTCGTATGCTCACCTTGTCCTCTGTCGCTCACCGTCTTGGCACAAACGAAGCTTAGTACATGACTCATCCGTTGTACAGTCTGCTGCCGGCACTCAAGAGGGACCCTGCCCGTGCATCTTGCCGGCCCCAGCCTGACTCATCTCTGCCTGCAGCCGAGCCGCGAGTTCCCGCCAGCGGTGATACCGTTCGGCGGGGACGGGATTGTGCGATGCTGGAAGGTTTCGGGCGTCTGGACGATAGTCCACACGCTCCCCGCACGCCTCCGCCGCTGAGATCGCAGCTCCAATCGAGACGAGATGCTCGGAGTCTTCCAGCAAGACGAGTTCTTGCGGAACTACTGCACCGATGGTTTCGAGCAGACGGGCGTTGTTGATCCCTCCGCCGCCAAACACCACGCGGTCGGTAGCCGGCGGCTGCGCACAGACCAGGTCGATCATCAGAGCGACGGCAAACGCGACCCCCTCAATCACCGCCGAATGGAACAGTTCGGGAGTTGCACCCGGCGAGATCCCCCAGTACACACCACGGGCGTCCGCGTTCCAGAAGGGAGAGAACTCGCCGTTCATCCACGGAAAGAACAAGGGATCGGTAGCTCCGAGCAACGAACTCGCGCCGGAGCTCTGAAGCTTGGACTTCGACCAGTCGATGATGCCACAGCCATTGGCGGAGATAGCGCCGTAGACATAGTGGGTTGCCGACAGCCGAAAGCGCCACAGGCTCTCCGCCTGTGCGCCTTCGAGCGATTCGGCGATACGCCGAACCGCGGTCGACGTACCGAGGTTTCCGCAGGTCGACGAGATTTCGCGACACGCGTAGCTCGCGGAGGGCCCGTCTCCGAGGCCCGGCGCGACCAGTCCGGCCGAAGCACACGGACCGGGAACCACTGGGCCAATCCCCTCGTTATGAGCCTGAATCCGTGGAAACCGTTCGGGATCGAATCCCATTGCAGCAATGAGGCCGGCGTTCCAGGATCCGGTATGAACGTCGAGGAAACCCGAGGCGGACGCCGTTGTATAGTCAGACGTCAAGACGCCCGTGAGCCGTTCGAGCAAGTACTCCTTGATGCCCCACGGAAGGAAGCGAGCGCGTGCACCTCGTGGTATTCTGGAGAGTTTTCGTGCCGGAAAGAGAATGCCGTCCGGGCAGCCCGACACGGAAAACAGCTCCGATTTGACCCTTTCCTCCGGAGCAAGTGAAGCCGAAGCAGCAGACCAGCTGCTGTTCCATTGATGAACCAGCAATCCATCGGATGACCGTTCAAGCAGCGAGTACATCTGAGTCGAGAGCGCCGTCGAAACAATCTCAAACGAAGCGCTGAGTTCCTCAAGGGTTGCTGCGACGGCGCTCTCGTAGACCAGCGCCGGCCTTCGACCAAGAGCGCCGGGATCGTCGTAACCACGCTTACCGTTGAGTACGACGGCACCGGTGTCTGCATCAATCAGGGAGTATTTGAGCGAACTCGATCCAACATCGAGTCCCGCGAACACGCGTTGGTTCATGGCTGCCTCACTATCGGTATCGCATGCCAGTGCACGAGGTCGTCGCCCGTCCGTCAGCGAATCAGGCTGGGTAGCCAGGTCACCAGGGCGGGCACGTAGGTCACCAGCAACAGGACCGCAATCTGCGTTGCAAGCAGAGGAACGGTGGCCTTGATGATCTTGGTTACCGAGCAACCCGCCACGCCAACCGTGAGGTAAAGACATGATCCCACCGGCGGCGTCACCAACCCCAACGCCAGGTTCATCACCATTACTACGCCGAAGTGGATGGGGTTGATTCCGTACTGAATCGCAATCGGAAAAAGAATCGGGCCCAAAATGAGCAGCGCAGGGGTGAGGTCCATGACCGCTCCAACCACCAGCAGAAACACATTGACGATCAACAGGAAAACCAGCGGGTTAGAGGTCAGCGCCTGCATCTGCAATGCGAGCGTCTGCGGAACTCGTGCGCTGGTGAGCAGCCACGCGATGCCCGCCGCGGTGGTCACGATAAACATAACCGTAGCCGAAATAACCGCTGCGTTCACCAGAGAGCGGTATGCGATCTTCCATGTCAGCCTGCGGTAGATGAACTTGGCTACCACAAACGAATACACCGCCGCCACCACCGAAGCCTCGGTTACCGTAACGATACCCGCGAGAATTCCTCCGAGAACAAAAACCGGTAGAAGCAGCGCCCAGAAGCTGGAGCCCAGCGTCTTCATGATGGTTCGAAAATCGGAGCGGGGAGCCTTGGGGTACCCCCGCCGCCAGGCAATGATGTACGTAACGATCATGAGACTCAGTCCAACCAACAGTCCGGGAATGAATCCCCCAAAAAAGAGACGGACCACCGAGGTCTGCGTGACGAAGCCAAGAACGATCATCGGTATGCTTGGCGGAATGATAATTCCGAGCGTCGAACTCGTCGCGGTAACCGCAGCGGAGAAGTCGGCGTCGTACCCTTGCTCTTTCATGGCAGGAATGAGCATGGATCCCATCATCGCCGCATCGGCAACCGATGAGCCCGAGAGGCCCGCCATCAGCATGCTGGCTCCAATATTCACCAGAGCGAGACCTCCACGGATCCACCCGATCAGCGTGTTCACCAGAGCGACAAGCCGGCGCGTGATGTCGCCACCCGACATGAACTCTGCAGCAAGCATGAAGAAGGGAATGGCCATCAGCGTGAAATTATCGGCGCCAATGACGAGCTGTTGTGCCACAATGATCGGCGAAAGAGAGGTCTGCGTGATGACCAGAATGAGCATCGTGACACCGAGACAGAACGCAACGGGAATACCGATGAGCAGCAGAACGAAAAAGATCCCCAGAAACCAGAAGAGCATCGACTACCTCCGCACCAGGGCCCGGATGGCGACAAGAAGCTGCAGCAGGTGCTGCAGAATCATGACCACCGCCATTGCGGGCGCAATGCCGTACACAAACGACAGCGGAATTCGACTGCCCGAGCCAATGAATCGGCGATTCAGGTAGGCCATGCGAATTCCCCAGCGAACCCAAACCACCAGAAATGCGAGCACCAGAAGACACCCAATCACCCGAAGCACCACCTGTTTTCGCTCCGAGATATTGGAGGTAACAATATCCATTCCGATGTGGGCACTGCGGTGTACACCAAGGGCGGTACCGATGAAGGTCAACCAGACAAAGGCAAACCGGGCGACCTCGTCAGCCCAGGTAATCGCCCGGGCAAAGAAGTACCGCCCTACGACGTTTCCAAATACCATCGCAACCATGGCAACCAGTATCGCGGCGACCATGATTTCGAGGGCCTTGGCAAGGGCTACGTTCACCTGACTCAACGCATTCTGCATCTCGTTCTCCTTCATGAAACCATGCGGGCGACGTCGCTCCGCACGGAGATCGACGCCGCCCAATTTTACACCCTTACAAGCCGTGGATGCCGATTATCGATCCAGCGACAGAATGGTTTCAATGAAGCGCGGAGCCCAGTCGTAGTTCCGGGCAAAATTGGCACGAACCGACTCGGTGGCCGCACGGAACTCAGCGATATCGGGGAAGGTAACGGTCAGACCTTCGGCCTCGATCAGCCGGATAAACTCGTCGCTTCCTTCTGCAAGTAAGCGCCGTTGCAGAATCGCAGTCTCCCGGGACGCGTTGCGGAACAGCTCCTGGTCGGCTGCGGAGAGACTGTTCCAGAGGTCAAGGTTCATGACAATCGAGCCGTGGCTGAACATATGGTTCGAGATCGCAACGTAATCCTGTACCTCGTAGAAGCGTGATGCGTAGAGCGTCGCCAGCGGGTTGTCCTGTCCGTCGATGACGCCGGTGGCCATGGCGTTGTACACTTCGCCAAAGCCCATCGCCACTACTTCAAAACCCAAAGCACGCGCGGTTGCGATGTAGACGTCATTTTCCGGCATCCGCATCTTGATTCCACGGGTATCGGCAACCCCATTGATGGGACGCACGCTGTTGGAGAATACGCGGAAACCGTTACCGATCCACGCGAGCACTTTCAACCCGGCGTCTTCAAAGTCTTCAGCGACCTGCTCACCAATTTCCCCATCAAACACGCGCCAGACGTGATCGAAGTCGGAAAACAGAAACGGAAGCTCGAGCGCGCCAATCCGAGGGTAGGTAGCGGACAGCAGGCCCCCGGCTACACCCATTTCAATGGTTCCGAGCTGGACCCCTTCGGTGAGTTCTCGCTCCGCGCCGAGGCTCGAGCTATCGAACACCTGAACGGTGAACCGACCGTTTGATCCCTCTTCAATCATGGGAACAAATACTTCGTTCAGCGCGATGTTCACCGGATGGGTCGGCGCATAGAAGTTGGCGAGCTTGATCTCGCGGGTCGCCGATGCACGCTGACCGCCCGCAAACGCTCCGACCGAAACCAGTACCATGAGCACAACAAGGGCGGTTCGCATTCCCGTTCGAAAATTCTTGGCCATATCGTTCTCCTTTCTACAGCATATGCTGTGTTTTGTAGTAATTCTACAATCACATTCCTGATCTGTAAAGCAAAAAATGCGGTCTTTCCGGGTATTTGCCCCAAGAATCCGCGGAATTTCGGCTAAATGACCGCGTCGACCATCCGAATGGCTGAATTTTTGTAGTATTGTTACAACTGAAGTGTTGGAAAAACGGGCGCGTTTCCGCACCCGTGGAGACCGTTACTTGAAACTGGTGTATGGAAGATCAAGAAGGGCGAAGCCGTCTTTCAGCCAGGCCTCAATCTGAGCGTACTTTGGGTCATCCGATGGGGGCAGCTGCATTGGCGCGCGCACCGATCCTGCATCAAACCCGCGGACGCGAAGCCCCATCAGCGAGGCGATCGTACTATCGGTGAAGTGCATCTTCGCGCTCAGGTCGAGCATAAGAAGGTAGGCCTTCTCGGCTCGATCACGCTCTCCGGCAAACGTTGCGCGCATCAGTTCCGTCATGATCTCAGGGGCCCAGTTGTTCATTCCGGCGATCGCCGCGCGAATCCCCATATCGTAGAGCGGCAACCATCCGGTCGACGTACCCATGATGATCTGAAAGTCCTTGTTGTGCAGCTTGGCGTCATAATAGACGCGCGTGATGAAACCAAGGCTCAGCGGGCTATCTTTCAGTCCGGCCAGCCCGATTTCCTGCAGCGCACGAACGGTCCCAAAGTTGAACGTGAACCTTGACGTGCTCGGATTGTTGTACGCAAATACCGGTATTTGCACCGCTTCAACGATGGCCCGGTAGTATTCGATGATCAGCTTCTCTTCGTACTGATAGTAGAACGGAGGCACCGCACCGATCGCATCAACACCAATTCGCTCCGCCTCTTTCGCGAGCGCAACCGTCGACGCGGTGTCAATGCAACCAACATGCGGGATCAGCACCTTGCCGCTGAACTCGTCGGCGACCTCTCGCGCTCCCTGAAACACCGCCACCCGCTCTTCCAGCGACATCAGCGGACCTGACCCGTACGAACCGGTCAGAAACAGCCCGTCAACCCCCTTCGAGAACATCCAGCGCATATGGCGCTTGGTCTGCTCGACATCCACCTCGCCATTTGCGCGGAAGCACGTAATGTTTGGCACCAGTGATCCGGTAATCATGATTCAACTCTCCTTGGGGTCGCGCTCTCAGCAGAGCCAGGGCGCGCTCAATATCAATTTGTTGTTACTTTACTACCGAAATAGCTGAACTGTCAATCGATACCTCCAAAAAACGGGAGACAACTCACGAATCGCCCCCGATGCCCATGTTTTTGCTTGACCAAACCTCATCCTTCGTGTAGTATTACTACATGGACCGTATCGAATTGGCCTCCGGCGCGTTGCGAGGGTTGCGGGTTCTCATCACCGCCCGATCTTTCGGCCGGAACGACCCAAACCACCTCTCGTTGCTCTCTGATTACGGCATTGACCTGTGCGAGTACCGGGAGGAAGGCCCCCTCGACCTCGATCGCCTCACAGACATGGTTAAAAATGTAGACGGATGGGTTGTTTCGGTTGCACCTGTGAACCGCGCCATTCTCGAGCAGGCGAAGCGCCTGAAAATTGTCGTGAAACACGGCGTCGGGACCGACAATATCGATATTCAGGCCGCCGACGAGTTGGGAATCATGGTCGCCAACGCTCCTGGGTCGAATCACATTCCGGTAGCGGAGCTTGCGGTGGGAATGATGCTGTGTCTCTCGCGAATGATTCATCGTGCCCACAACAGCGTCGTCTCGGGAGAATGGAAGCGCTTTCTTGGCACCGGTCTGAGCAAGAAGCGTATTGGCATTATTGGACTTGGACGAATTGGGATAGCGATCGCGGAGCGCGTACGCGCCTTTGATGCCCAGGTGCTTGGCTTCGATCCGTTTCTCGACCAGCAACAGCGAGACGCCCTTCCCTTCATCACGTGGCATGACAACCTCGGCAAAATGCTTGACAATTGCGATCTGCTCTCGGTCAACGTACCGCTGACCGATTCAACAACGCGTCTGATTGATCACGAGGCTCTCTCGCATCTCCCAGCCGGAGCGTTGGTCATCAATACCGCACGCGGAAGGGTGGTCGATGAGACGGCTGTGTTTGACGCGCTGCAATCAGGTCATCTCGGCGGCTACGCAACCGACGTGTTCGAAAAAGAACCCCCAACCGGTAGTCCCCTCCTGGGACTGGATCGCGTCCTGTTCACGCCACATGTGGCGTCATATACCGTTGACGCCATGAAGTCGCTTGGCGATGATGTGATCTCTAATCTCGTGGCCGGTCTCTGTGGCGAGACACCGGGAAACCGAATAACCGCGGAAGGCTGTCGAGACATCATCGCGTCCTCTTCGCGCTGAGGAGTTCGCCGTGCCTATCCTTCCCGAGTCGGTCAGTACACGCTCCTTGCCTGGCCTGCGCCAGGTTTCTCAACGCTTCGATCGCCCCATTTTGGACAACCCATACGCCACAACCATGGCGGAGTTCTGCGCATTCTTCGCAGACCATCCTCCAGAGTCGGGGAACCGGGTTGCGCTTGGCGTGGGGAGTCGCGGAATCCGCAACCTTGCGGTCATCGTCCGGGCGGCAGTGGACGCGTGTCGTGACCACGGGCTTGAACCCATCGTCGTCCCCGCCATGGGAAGCCACGGGTGCGGGACCGCGTCGGGACAAGAGGCCGTGCTCCGCGCCCTCGGCATCACGGTCGATACCGTTGGAGCTCCCGTCTGCTCCTCCACCGAGGTGGTGCAGATTGCCGAGACCACCCACGGACTGCCGGTCTACTTCGACCGAATCGCGATGGCTTGTGACGCAATCATTCCGGTAAACCGGATCAAACCACATACCGATTTCGCAGGAGAGGTCGAGAGCGGTCTGTGCAAGATGCTCGCGATCGGCTTTGCCAATCACGAGGGCTGCTCGCGCATTCACCAGGAAGGATTCTCCCGCTTTTCCCGGGTCATCCCCCAGGTAGCCACCCTGATCCTGGACTCTGCGCCGATTCTCTGTGGTCTCGCGATAGTAGAGAACGCGTACGACGAAACGGCGCAGGTAGAGGTTATTGCACGCACAGATATTCTCTCTGGAGAGGCTGAACTTCTCCAGATTGCTTACTCCAACATGCCCAGGCTGTTGTTTGATGAGATCGACGTACTGCTGATTGACGAGATCGGCAAGGAGATCAGCGGAGCGGGGATGGATCCCAACGTGATGGGGCGCACCACCGCGGGCATCCTGGCGGGTTACACAGGGCCCACCATCCGGCGGATTGTTGTCGCCGGGCTCTCCGCTCACGGTGGCGGAAACGCGATCGGAGTGGGGCTTGCCGACTTCACCACCGCTGCCCTGGTGGAGGCAATGGACACCGAAGCGACCTACGCGAACGCCATCGCATCGGGAAACCCCGAGAGCGGACGAATCCCTCCCGTCATGGCTACAACCCAAGACGCCTTGCGGGCAGCACTGCTCACCGCCGGGATAACGGATTGGGAACAAGCGCGCATCGTGCAGATTCGCAATACCCTGGACGTCAGCACGGTCTCCGTCTCGCCGGCCCTTTGGGCGTGGGTAGAAGATCACCCCGACTTGACGTGGTTGTAGCGCCAAACCGATGCCACGGTGTTGACACGGACGGCGCATCTGCATAGGATGGTCGCTG
>REDM01000253.1 GCA_007693485.1 Spirochaetaceae bacterium | reverse complement strand
AGGGGTTTCTGCAGCCATGAGAGAACGTTACCATGAAGTTACTCTCTTCGCAACGGAATCGGCCACGCGAGTTTCCGTACGATCAGCTCAGCTCGACGACCGTGAGGTCCGGAATGCCACGAAACCCTCCATCCCGAGAGTCACGAGTGCAAGAGTATCCGCCATGGCGAACGCAGCCAGATAACGGTCCGTCCAGACCTTGGGAGAATGGTGTTCCTGAGACGTCAAGCGCCTCCAGAGGTGCTCCAATCCCAAAGGTTCGTGTGCGAATGAGAATCGCTCATCCTCCATCATGGCGTCATATACGGTCCACGCCTGAAAGAGAGTGAGGGCTTCCTCTTTCCACAGTGACGAGTTGGAAGCCAGACGAAGGAACCCGGACTGGGTGACACGACAGACCCGACATTCCCGGACGCCGGTGATCCATGAGACCACCAGCGGGTGATGTTGATGCGCTTCGAAAACGAGTGCCAGCAATACGTTCACATCAAGAAGAAAGGCCAATGCCTTCCTCCTTCTCCAACAGATCAGCGATCATGTTACTGGTCACCGCTACCGAACCCGGTCGGCGTGAGCGAACCAGCGGAAACTCTACGCGACGTGGTCGAAACTGAACCGTGGCGGATTCGAGCTCGCGCTCTACCGCACGGGTAATGAGCGTTTTGAGGGTAACGCCACGCAGTGACGACAGAGCCTTGGCGCTGCGAAAGAGATCATCCGGTAAGTCAATTGAAGTTCGCATAAAAGCACTTTAGCATAAAAGCATATTGTTCGTTCATCTGCGCCTGTTTTTTGCAGAGCCACCCGAAAGGCCCAACGCCACGCTCCACGCAGACGCCCGCAGTCATCACTCAGCTTCCTCGCACCCCAAGACCTGATGGGGGCAGATGCCGTACTCAGCTTTGAAAGCAGAGCCAAACGCGCTCAGTGAATTGTATCCCACCATCGCAGCCGCTTCGCTCACGTTACATTCTCCGTCCTGCATGAGCGCGGCGGCACGTTGCAGCCGTTGCGTCCGGATGAAGCCAAAGACGGTCGTCCCAAACCGGGACTTGAATCCCACCTTGAGCTTGGTTCGGTTGAGTCCAACGAGCTGGGCGAGTTCCGATACGGTCGGAGGGTCCTGGTGCCGGGACCACAGGATGAATCGCGCATGGTCGAGCCGTTCACGGTCGAGTCGCGTGAGACGAGGGGGTGGCGGAACGCCATCGTCGTCTATCAGCTGGGCCAGCCGCAACGCAGCGATCTCGAGCACCTTCGCTTCCAGATAGAGCCGCGCCAGTCCACCGGTCAGGCTGCACGTCAGCATCTGCCGGACCGCAAGTCCCATTGCCGCCGTTGCCCACCCGCGCTGGTAGTAGGGTTCGAGTTCCGGGTGGGTTATCGCCTGCTTCAACGCGGCGGGTAGCGCTCGTTGCTCCTCGGCAAAGCATGAATCGACAACTCCAACGTCCAGAAAGAGACAGAGGTTGCGGATTGGAACGCCTGGTCGAATGGTCTGCGTGCCAACCACCTCGGGGCCCAGAAGATAGGAGTCCGACCGCGACAGAAGGAGGGGCTGAGTAACACCCCGAATGCCAACCTCCGTCGGTTCGGTCGTCAGATGGAACGGAAACACCACGTAGTCAGGGGTCAGCGCGGTATCGAGGCGGGTCTCTTCCCGGGCGTCGTCGCAGTTCCAGCGACAGTAGCTGATACCCGCAGCAAGCGAGGTAACCTCGAGAGATCCGCACCCAACGGTCTCCGGCAGCGGAAACCGCGCCTGCAGCTGGTCCATACCGGTTGGAGCCAGAAACGCGCGGCGTTCCAGATCTCGCTGTGCGATGTCGACATGCAGTCCAAAGCCGTCACGTACCGCCACGGAAACCGACCTCCCGCTCGCTGCGTTTCCTCGCTTCATTGTACCATGACCCGTCGGATCGGCCAGAATCCGCGATTCTTCTTCGTTGACAGCGGGTACCGGCGGGCCTATCATTGGGAAGTCGTGCGATCCATCGTCTCGGGAAGAAACCGCGAGCACGCGGGCGACAGGATCCTCACCCTTCTCGCCACCGACGCGTTTCTGACCGGCCTGGCATACGGGCTTCTCTACAATGTCGGATACACGCTTCTATTGTACCGCTTTGGCTCTGCGGGGCTCCGCGGAGCCTACCTGCTGGCCGGCGCAATTGTTCCGCTCGTATCGCTGCTGTTTCAGGCGATTGAGGAGCGCGTTACGATCTTTCGTCTCTCGGCAGGCACCAAAATGCTCTTCGCCGGGGCGGCACCTGCACTCTATCTCGTCACACTGCTCGGACGAGCAGAGTCAATCGCTCCCTACCTCGTCATGCTCACCTACACCATGGGCGCTCTCTACGCTTTCATGCTTCGCGGGTCGACGGCCGCGGAGGTCTACGACCCACGGAGACTGAAGGGCGTATACCCGCTGCTGACCGCGTGGGAGATGGGTGCCGTAATCTGCGCGGGGCTCGCGGTCGCACCGCTGTCTCGATTGCTGGGGTCCGTCGAGGCCATTCTGCCGCTGACCGGCGTCGTACTTCTCGTGTCGCTCTGGGTTGGACGCTCCGTGCGCACCCGAGCTGAAGCCGCAAACGAGACACAGAGCGAAGAACAGCAGCACGGTGATGCACGGCACTCGGTGATCGCCACCGTCCGGACGATGCTGACGAACCGGTACGCGATGCTGGTCTTTCTCTACCAGTTCCTTGCGTTTACGACCTCACTCCTTGTTCAGTACGTGGTCTACTCGCAGGCGCAGCGGGTGTTCACCGCGCAGACGGAACTGACCCAGTTCATCGGGCTGGCTAAATCGCTCGTTACCGCCGGAGCCATGCTCTTCACCTTTCTCGCCGCCGGGAGGCTTCTCCTTCGCTACGGGATGCTTGCGGGGCTGGGTGCCGGGCCGGTACTCGTGAGTGCGGGGATTATCGCATCGCTGATTGCCGGCAGCGTCGGAGTTCCGCCGCACATTTTTCTGACGGTACTTGTGGCCGTTCAGGTGCTGGAATACGGATCATACTCAGGTTTCGCCAAGACATCCCTGCAGTCGGCGTTTCAGCCCCTTCCGGCCCACGAGCGCGAGGCGGTGCACGGCTTTGCCCAGGGTATCGGAATTCCACTCAGCTACGGCTTCAGCGGCCTTCTGCTGACGGGGCTGGCCGCGATTGGTGCCGCGGGCGCTGCGTATGCGGTGGGCGTTACACTGATGCTGGCGGTTACGTATGGCGTCGTCGGGATACTGCTCTTCCGCGCGTACGGAACCCAACTGCGAACCTCGTTGGCGCGACGACGTATCGAGGGTGTTGACCTGGTGTTCAACGACGCTTCCACCCGTGAGGCGTTGCACCGGTTGCTGGACACCCCGGATCGATGGCAGGTGCACGCGGCACTCGAACTGATGCACGAAGCCCACATGCCCGACTACGAACCGTACCTGCATGAGCTGATCGAAAGCCCCTATCCCGGTGTGCGAACCGAAGCGCTCTCTCGCGTGGAGGAGCTGCGTCCACAGTGGGCTGAGCCCATTGCGCGCTCGATTGTATCCAGTGACGACCCTGTCGACGTTCGCTCCGCGGCGGTGGGCGCATGGTGTGCAACCAGCGAAGACCCGGTCACCGATGTGTCACCGCTGCTCTCGTCCCGGGAACCGCAGATCCGCGCAGCCGCAGTAACCGGACTCTTTCTCTACGGCGGAATCAACGGGATCCTGACCGCCGGGAACGTATTCAACGCGCTGCTCAACTCGCTCGATCCGGCCGACCGGCGGCACGCCGCGGACATTCTTGCCCGGCTGGCAGTGAAGTCGTTCTACCAACCCGTGAAGCAGCTTCTGCGGGACGCTGACTCCGACGTACGGCTCGCTGCGCTGCGCGCCGCCGGCGCGGTTGCGCATCCCGCGCTGTTGCCGGACGTGATTCGTCTGAGCGAGCCGCCTACCACCCGCGCAGAGGCGCTCGCGGCACTGGGCTTGTTTGGGGATGCTCTGCCTGCGCTGCTGCGAGACATCCTGGGCGGAAACTCGTTGTACGAACCCGAGACCGGTGTACGGATTGTGCGCGCGGCGGCTCGCTCCAACGATCGCAGAGTCACCGAGGGTCTGGCACACGGCTTGACGCTGCCACCGGGTGAGCTGAGCTGTGCCGTACTTCAGGCGCTGGTTTCGGCCGGGTACCGGGCAACGGGCGGCACCATCGGGACCGTGCTTGTCGCAATCGAAACACGGCTTCAGCGCGCCGCCGTATCGGTGGTGACGTTGCACGACCTGGCCCAACCCGTCCAACCCGAAATACGAGCCCTGACGTCCGCCGTCCAGGATCGGTACCGTCATGACGTGGAAGAGTCCTTCCTGCTGCTGTCGCTGCTTCACGCGCCCGACGAAGTACAGGGAGCGCGCAGGAAGATGATGGAGGGTTCGCAGCGCGATCGAGCGCTTGCCGCGGAGATGCTCGACGTTACCCTCAGCGGCCTGCTTCGCCAAAAAATGCTGGCGGTAACAGAGCACCGCGACGGACAGCCGCCGCCGGTCGAAACCTACACCGAGCTGTTTGCCGTGGGACCGTTGGGTACGGCACCTCGCGTACAGCAGATTCTGGATAACAGGCGGGAGTGGCCCGAGAAATGGCTCCAGACCTGCGCGGGCGCGGCTGCGTGGCGACTCGGCATCGTTTCAGCCCAACCGGAGGATATCGTGCTTACAACAATCGAACGCGTGCTGGCATTGAAAACCGCCGATATGTTCGCGGGGATTCCCGATGCGGTCCTCGCCCACATCGCCTCAATCATGGAGGAGGTAGACGCCCGGGAGGGCGAGGAGTTCATCCGCAAGGGCGAACTTGGCACCTGCATGTTCATTATCCGCGAAGGTCGTGTGGCCATTCACGACGGTGAGCGCCGGTTCGCCGAACTTGGCGCGGGAGAGGTGGTGGGTGAGATGGCGGTGCTCGATCCGCAGCCCCGTTCAGCGTCGGCATCGGCGGTCGTAGAGACGGTACTGCTGCGCCTCGACAAGGATCCCTTCGACAGCGTCATGGCCGATCACCCATCGCTCGCCCAGGGCGTGATTGCGGTTCTCTGTCGCCGTCTGCGCGGAGGAGTGCGGGACGGGTGACGTACGACGGCTGATATTCCCGGCTGCAGGGCGTCCACGCGCAGCCACTTCTGTCAACCGATATAATTCCGAGCCATTGTTCCTCCAGTTATCTTTTTTGAATCCGTGAACATATTGTGCTACACTATTTGATGGGGGTACCAGACCATGCGAGAAATAGCCGCCCAAGACGTGTCCTCGGTGAACATGGACCGGGTTCTCACCGTTGATTTGACGCGCCGCCTGCCGGATATCGATCGTCTACCCTCAATACCAGACGACCTCGAGTACTACGGTCGATTCGCGCTGCTGCAGAGCGGAATACTCTGGTTCGGCGATATTCATTCGAGCCACCCCGGCACCTCGCAGGCGAGGTTCTACTGGGCTGTCGGCAACAAGACGCTGTTTATCTCACCGGACGGATCCACACTCGGGTGGCAAGAGCTTATCAACGCAAAGACGGTTCGGTTCATCGCCGCCAAGCTCGAACTGCGAAAACAGTTCCGCTTCTTCACCGTGATCATCTAAACCCCGCACTGTGCGGTTTTTTCCCGCCCGAGAAGAAACCGTGATACCATAATGCGAACCGATCAGACAGTCCACGAACTTCGCACAAGGGGGTCGTATGGATCAGAGGTCGCCCACTCCGGACGAATCGTTCGAACTCAGAAAATCCGCTATCGGAATCCGCATGACGCTCCTCTACTCGCTGGTGTACGCCGGCTTTGTGGCGTTGAGCGTCTTCCAGCCCACGTGGATGGGAGTGCGAGCCCTCTTCGGGCTCAACCTCGCCGTTGCCTACGGACTCGGACTCATCCTGCTCGCCATCGTGTTTGCCCTCGTGTATAACCAGCTCTGTCGGAAACCCAACGGCGGGACAACTGCTCGGGGTACCGGTGAATCGGGGGCCATGAAACCAGAGGCACGACCATGACCGTTGTTGTCTTTCTGGTGTTTGTGGCACTGGTGCTGGCGGTATCGAGTTACACGAGTCGGCGGGCCCGCGGCGTGGGCGGCTACTTTGTGGCCAACAGTTCCATCCCGTGGGGCGTCAACGGCATCGCCTTCGCGGGTGGCTATCTCTCGGTAGCGAGTTTCCTCGGAATCTGCGGTCTGATCGCATTCTTTGGCTACGACGGGTTTCTCTACTCCATCGGGTTTCTGGCCGGATGGATTGTGGCGCTCTTTGTGATCGCCGAACCAATGAAGCGCCGTGGCACCTTCACCTTCTCCGATGCGCTCAACCGCACCTTCAACCATCCCGGCATACAGCTGTCCGCGGGCTTGAGCGTGCTGGTGGTATCGCTCTTCTATCTGGTTCCTCAGATGGTGGGTGCCGGGGTTCTGGTAGAACCGCTCTTGGGAATTCCCCACTACTGGGGGGTGATCATCGTTGGCTCGGTGGTCATTCTCATTGTGGCCGGTGGAGGGATGACCTCCACCACCTACGTTCAGTTCTTCAACGGCGGACTTCTGCTGCTGGTTGCGGCCACGCTTACCATCGCGGTGCTGGCGCGCGGGGTGGGCACGACCGATCAACCCCTCGCAGAAGGAGCCGGCGGGGTCCCAAGCTATCAGTTCCGCGAGCTTCCCGCGCGCATGGACGGGGACTCGGTTGACGTAGCGCTTGACGAAGTTCGCACCGTCGGCCGCCACGCAGTCATGGACCGATACACCGGCGACGAAGCGCTGGTGTTCTACCGCCTCTCACATCTGGTGCCCGCGGTATCCGACGGCGTGGACGGGTACGCAACAGACATCAAGGGACGGACCGTCCGTCTGGAGGGAGCCTCCGGGCCCGGCTGGAGCGTAGAGACGCACGACGGGCGGCAGTTTGTCCGCATCGAAGACTGGTGGAGGCTGGACACCACCGGCCCTCCGCGGCTGGTGGAGACGCAGGCTCGCACGGTGCGGTCCGACGGGGAGGTGCTGCTGAACGGTGCACCGGAGAGCCTGGCGAACCGGATTCGGCAGATGGGCGGCGTCTCGCAGTTACCTTCGCAGTACGGGGAGCGAACGGGCAGCGTCGGACCGCTGCGGCTGCTGGCGGTGTTCACCGACCGCGACACGGTGGTTCAGGTGCCGCGCGCAACAACTTTCAGCACGGCGGGAGGTGAGCGCGTGACGCTGCACTACGAACACGCCATTGCCGGATCCACCTTCATGCGTCCCGGCCTGATGTTTCCGCTGGAGGCGCGCGCGGGTGAACCGGGAATCACCACGCTGCTCAACCGGCTCAACTTCATCTCACTGATGCTGGCGCTCTTCTTTGGAACCTCTGCGCTTCCGCATATTCTGATTCGCTACTACACCGTGCCGAGCGCCGACGCGGCACGAAAATCCACCATCGTGGCTATCGGCGGAATCGGGCTGTTCTACATCCTGACGATGTACCTCGGTGTTGGCGCCGTTGCGTCGGGTGCACTCAACCCGGAGACCAGCAACATGAGTGCTCCGCTGCTCGCCCGCAGCTTCGGCGAGATCCTCTTTGCCGTCACCTCGGGGGTCGCCTTTACCACGGTGCTGGCCACCGTCTCCGGACTGATCATGGCGGCATCGGGCGCGGTTGCCCACGATCTGATGGCGAACATCGTCCGCCGACCCGTCTCGGATACCGCGAAGGTTCGCGCGGGTCGCATTGTAGCGGTGGTGGTGGGATTGGTTGGCATCGTGCTTGGAATCGCCTTTCGCGACATGAACGTCTCGTTTCTCGTGGGCTGGGCATTTGCGGTCGCCGCATCGGCAAACCTGCCGTCGTTGCTGTTCATGCTATTCTGGAAGAAAACCACCGCGCAGGGCATCATCGCCTCGATTCTGGTGGGCATTGGATCATCGGTGGCGCTCATCCTGCTGAGCCCCGACATGTGGTCGCGCTACGGGTTTGATGCGGCAACGGCGCCCATGCCGATCAACCAGCCGGGAATCGTCTCGATCCCGTTGAGCTTTCTGGTGCTGATAGTGGTATCACTGGCCACGCAGAATCGCCCTCAGCCGGCACCGCGGAACGCGTAGCTCACCTTCTTCTGGATCGCCTGGATCTGGGAAAAGGCGTGCTTCACCGTGCCGATCTCCAGCTCGGTGAGACTTCGGGGATCGATCGCGTTGTCGGGCTCAAGCCCGTCGGCAACGCGGTCGGTCTGCCGGCGATAGCGCAGCTGCATTAACGCTCCGTACGCCTGCACAACCGCTCGATGGCTCTCCTCAGAAAGCTCATCGATCTCGGCGAGCGCGTCGAGGCGATCGAAGGTATTGGTCTGCTCGAGCTGAGCACGCAGGGCGAAGACGCGGGCAAAGTTCACAATGGGCAGCATTGCCTCTTTGATGTTGAAGGTGCCCGGCGACTCTCCGCCGGAGCCGGTGAGAATTTTGCCGAAGGCTCCAAGCGGCGGCTTGTAGTTCAGCGTGTCCAGGGCCAGGTACGAAAGCACCGGCGGCCGGCAGTCGATCGCTTCCCGCACGTGTTGCTGCAGGTCTCGCAATAGAGCGGAATCACCCGCCACTGCCCGTTGGTCAAAGAACACGTTGCAATGGGCGATCGCACTCCCGTCCGGCTCGGTGATCCACTCGTCGAAGTAGCCCTTCCAGGTATGAAGCGGCTGATTCCACCGGGGATTCTTGGCCATCGCGTCGCCGCGACAGTGGTGGTATCCGATGCGATTCAAGTCGTCGCACACCTCCGTGCCCAGGCGAAGAAAGTAATCGGCGGCACCCCCGATTTCGTCCTCCGACGCGTTTGGATCCCGGTAGATGAGTGCGTTGTCCTGATCGGTCGCGAGAGTCTGCTCCTCGCGCGCCTCGCTCCCCAGCGCAACAACGCAGAAGGGGCATGGCGGAGGTCCCAGCCGCTCGGTGGCGAGCGCTACCACGCGGCGGGCAATCGCATCCGACACCATGGTAGTGACGTGACAGATATTGCGGGCAAGCGCTCCGGACTCCACCAGAGCGACAACCAGCGGGGGAAGCCTCCGGTAACACTCGGCAAGCTCCTCCACGCTGCCGGCGCGGCGAATCTGCTGGGTGAGCACCACCAGCGAGTAGCTGTCCGGCCGCACGGCACGGCTGCTTTGAACCATGCCCACCAGGCTTCCCGTTGCTCCGACCACCGCCAAATAGTCGACGTTCCGCTCCCGCTCCAGGAGCGAAGCCTCGAATAGCGGTGCGTGCTCCGCAATGGTTACCACCGGGGCACTCATGATCCGTGACACCGGCTGACGCGGATCGAGGCTGGCGGCAACTACCCGCTCGCGGATATCTGCGTCGGTCACGATCCCAAGCAGCTCCGCGGACGGCCCCATTACCAACACCGCACCGGAGTCGTTTCGCCCCATCATCCGCACAACCTGCGAGACCGGGGTGTCGAGCGCACACCGAAGCGGCTCCTCCATGGAGTTGCGCACCGGCTCGGTCAGAAAGAGCATGGAGGTCTGCAGCTGCGAAATGAGCCGCTCACGTTGCGTTCGCGAGTGGATGGCGCGGTGGCGGGTAAGGTCCTGCATGCTCAGGATGAGCCCCCGGCGTCCGGAGTAGAAGACCGGCGTGGCCGAAATCAGAACGGGAATTGCGGCTCCGCTCTTGCGCAGCAGTTTCGCCTCGAAGGGCTCAGGGACTTCAGTCCCTGCCGCGAGACAGGCAAGCTGGTCGCCGCCCTCCCCCGCGTCGTCGGTCGCAATCACATCGTTCAGATCGAGAAAAGCGAGCTCGGAGGCCGAATACCCGAGGGCATCCAGCAGCGTCCGGTTGGCGTAGGTGCAGCGGCCGTTCACCAGTAAAAGGGTCCCTCCGGCGGCCGACTCCACCAGCGCGCGATAACGCTCGTGCGAGAGCCGCAGGTCACGCTCGGCGGCGCTGCGGCGGCGCTCAACCTTGAGACTCTGGTAGGCAACCAATACCAGGAGTCCGACCACCACCACCAGTACCAGAAACGAGGCGTCGATCATGCGGCCGGTGATGGAACGAATCTCGCGGCGCACGTCGTCGACGTAGATCCCCGTGCCGATGATCCAGCCCCACGGCGAGAATCGCCGAACGTAGGACTCCTTGGCCTCCAGCCGATCGGGATCGTCCTGCCACTGCCAGACGTAGGTCACGTACCCCGACTCACCGTTCTGCACCGCGGCAACGAACTCCACGAAGGGACGCACGCCATCCGGGTCGGTGAAGTCACTCAAGTCCCGGCCTTCGAGGTCGCTGCGATAGGGGTGCATCACCATGCGCGGGTGGAGGTCGGTGATCCAGAAGTAGTCGAGCCCCTCGGCACCGTAGCGCATCCGGCGAATCCGCTCCACCGCGGCCGCCTGCGCCTCCTCCAGCGGCGACCGCCCCTCCTCCACTTGCCGATGGTAGTCGGCGAGGATGCTCCACGCGGAGTTGGTGAGCTCCGTGGTGATTTCGCGCTTGCGCTCGAGCAGCCGTTCTTCCATGGTGGGAATGAGCACCGCAAAGATCAGCCCGACGAAGATCCCGATCACCATCACCGATGGGAGAACGATGCGTGCGAGCAGCCAGCGCCAGTTGATGCGTCCGGCATCGAAGTGTTCGCTGCCCACATCAACGTCGCGATCGACGCAGCCGTACATGCCGCTCTCCGCACGGCCCGCGATCGCCGTACGCAGACGCCGCCACCGCGACGCAGGGATATCAACGCCCAACTGTGGAGTATCGGTTCGCTGCGGGCCGTGGAAGTCGCTGCCTCCACTGGTGAGAAGTCCCAGGCGATCGGCCAGGGCAACCAGACGGTCGCGCTGTCGATCGGTGTAGGGCTGATAGTACGCCTCGATTCCGTCGAGCCCCGCTGCGGCAAGCGACTCTACGGCCTGCTCCAACCGGCCGTCGCGCCACGGCGTATTGAGGGGATGGGCCAGGCAGACGATGCCACCGGCCTCGTGCACTGCTTCGATGGCTCGACCGGCTGCCGGCGTTCCCACCAGTGCATCGGCCATGGCCGGGTGACCCGGATCGAAACCGTAGGCCAGAAGGTGCACCTCGGCGCCGTCCACGTCAACGTGCAGCTCCGCGCCGCTGACGGTCGAAATCCCCCGGGAGGCAACCGCGTCGTGAAAGGTGGCCGCACCGGCGACCGAGCGGTGGTCGGTGATGGATGCGAAGGTCACCCCCGCATCCGACAGGAAGTCGGCGAGCGCCGCCGGTTCATAGTAGCCGTCGCTTGCGTGCGAGTGCAGGTGCAGATCGACGCGTACCGTCGGTTCGTCGGCGTCGTGCGGCATGAGTGGATTATACCACGACCACGCGATTGACAATGACCATTCCGATTCGTATGGTTATCTTATTGATAACCAATTCTTATGAGCGAGGCCCCATATATGAATAGCTTGAACGAACCCGATTCCCGTACCCCGGTAACAATACTGACCGGATTTCTGGGCTCCGGCAAGACCACCCTGCTCAACCGGATCCTGACGGAGAATCACGGAAAGCGCATCGCCGTGATTGAGAACGAATTTGGAGAAGTGGGCGTGGACCACGAGCTGGTGATCGGAGCCGAGGAAGAGATCTTCGAGATGAACAACGGCTGCATCTGCTGCACGGTGCGAGGCGACCTGATTCGCATCCTCGGCAAGCTGATGAAGCGGAAAGATCGGTTTGACTACATCCTCATCGAGACCACCGGCATGGCCGATCCGGGTCCGGTGGTACAGACCTTCTTCATGGACGACGAGATGAAGGAGCACTTGCGAGTGGACGGCGTGGTAACCCTTGTGGACGCCCGCCATATTGTCCAGCACATCGACACTCAGAGCGAGGCGCAGGAACAGATCGCGTTCGCCGACGTAATTCTGCTGAATAAGGTCGACCTGGTGAATGACGACGAGCTTGCGCGTCTGGAGACCAGGATTCAATCCATGAACAGCGAGGCGCGCATCGTACGCACGCAGAACGCCGCCGTGGACATGGAGACGGTACTCAACGTTGGCGGCTTTGATCTTGCGCGGGCCCTCACGGTGGATGAGAAGTTCCTGGAACCAGAGTATCCGTTTGAGTACTCGGGTGTCTGTCGGCTCGCCGCAGGCCACTACCAGCTGGTGCTGGAGGAGGGACCCGACCCGGCCATGAGTGTTGTTGCATATCGCCTCTCTGAAACCGAACCCATCCCAGCCGAACTCGAACGAGCCGTAGAGGCCGTGGTGCTTGCCTTCTCTGACGATGAAGAGGTCCTGGACACCGGCGGTACAATCCGGCCGGACGGCACCCGGTTCCGGCTCAACCTGTGGGAGTCGGAGCTGCGGTTCATCCTGGATGCGCCCACCGACGGCCGCTACGTGCTCTTCACCGAACACCACCCCGACGAGTTCTCCGCGCGGCTGTTGGACGGTGATACCGCGGTGAGTCTTGATCACGAGCGGGAGTACAAACCCGATCACGAACACGACGAGGCGGTCACATCGGTGGGCATCACCATCCCCGGAGACCTGGATCCCGAGCGGCTCAACGACTGGCTCGGCAACCTCCTGCGGATACAGGGACCGGACATCTTCCGGATGAAGGGAGTGCTCAGCATCAAGGGTGCTCCGCAACGCTACGTCTTTCAGGGCGTTCACATGCTGTTTGACGGTCGCGCCGACCGGCCGTGGGGCGGCGACGAACGCAAGAACACGCTGGTCTTTATTGGACGCAACCTGGATCGCATGGAGCTGGTCGAGGGGTTTCGCGAATGCCTCGCGAGCGCATGAGCGGCGGGCGGCTTGACCTGGAGCGCGTAGCCGCCGCTCACGCGGGTGGACACGTGGTTGACCTCGCCTGGCAGCGGGAGCGAAGCATTGTTGCCGCTGCATCGGCCGACGGGCCAATTCTGGTGACGGACGCCGATACCCTCGCTCCCCGGTGCGAGATTCCCGGCCACGGTATGGGTAACTCGTCTGTTTCGCTTCACGCCTCGGGCGCCCTTGTGGCCACGGGGGGACAGGACGCGCAGGTACGCATCTGCTCGACCGCATCGGGCGTGGTACACCAGACCCTCTCAACTGGTGGGCCCTGGTGTGAGCGGGTGCGCTACCACCAGTCGGGTAAATACCTCGCGGCCGCGACGGGGCGGCACGTTCTGGTATGGGATGCCGATGGGGAACTCCTCCACCGCTGGGGCCCGCATGCGTCCACGGTAGCAGACATCGCGTGGTACGGGGATGTGCTTGCGTCCGCGGCGTACGGCGCGATCACAACCTGGGGGCTTGGTGGAGAGACGGCGACCCGCGTCTACCCGTGGAAGGGTGCATCCTTGCGCCTGCTCTGGAGCCCAACCGGCCGCTTCATCGCCACCGGCGATCAGGACTCAACGGTGCACTTCTGGTACGTGGATTCCGGCAAGGACTTGCAGATGTACGGGTATCAGACCAAGGTGCTCGAGCTGGCGTGGGACGCGGGTGGTCGGTACCTTGCAACCGGGGGTGGAACCGTGCCGGTGATCTGGGACTGTGCCGGCCCAAAGGGCCCCGAGAACAGCCGTCCGATCGAGCTGGTCTACCACGGGGCCCCGGTATCGAGCCTGGCGTTTTCTCATCGCGGCGCACTGCTGGCCAGCGGTGATCGCGCCGGAGAGGTCGCCGTGTGGGACCCGATCGAGTCGGACCGCCTGACACCCGTTGGCGCGGCGGCTGCCGACGGAAGCGAAATAACCGCCCTGCTCTGGTCGGCAGATGATACCGCGTTGGTCGCCGCCACCGCGGACGGAGCGGTTATTCGCTATGAGGTAGCGTCGCGCACGACCGACATCTCATGATGCGCCTCGAGCAACATCCGGGTGTGCGGATGACGCGGGCGGGAGAACACTTCCTGAACCGCCCCCCGCTCTACGATCCGGCCACGTTGCATCACGGCCACCACATCGGACACCCGCGCCACCAGCGCGATGTTGTGGCTCACCAGCACCGTTGTCGTGCCGGTAGCGCGGCGGATTTCATCGATCAGCGCCATGATCCGGGCCTGAACGGACGCGTCCAGCATTGACGTTGGCTCGTCCAGCAACAGAACCTGCGGCTGCACCGCGAGTGCCCGCGCGAGTGCTGCGCGCTGCAGCTGCCCGCCGGAGAGCTCGTGGGGGTATCGTTGCCACAACTCGCGGTGCAGCCCCACCCGCTCGAACAGCTCGGCACACCGGTCGTTCTGCGCTCTCATCGCCGCGTGCAGCCGGTCGGCGTGAATCGCCACCACTTCGGCAACCGATTCGAGAATGGTCGTACGAGGATCGAAGAGCTGCTCCGGATGCTGACCGAGCATCTGCACCCGTCGCGCCCGCTGCATTCGCGCAGCGCGACCGCCGCCCGGAGCAATCGGGAAGCCATCAATCGCAATTCGTCCCTGGTCGACCGCAATGAGCCCGGCGATGGCGCGAAGGAGGGACGACTTCCCGCACCCGCTCTCGCCGACAACCCCGAATCGCGCACCCTCGGCCACGGTCGCACTCACCCCCTCCACCGCGGTGAGACGGTTACGCACCCGCGGCCCGGTGCGGTAGACCACCGTCACGGAACTGACCTCGATCACTTCCGGGCTCCGCCATAGAGAACGCAACGCACCCCGTGACTCGGCCCCGCCTGGTTGATGGGCGGGTATGCCGGCCGACAATCCGGACGCACCAGGGAGCACCGGGGAGCAAACCGGCATCCCGGCTCACGGTCACCACCGGCCGGCGGGTTCCCGGGGATTGGCACCATCCCGCGCTCCGGCAGGGAAGCCAGCAATCCCCGGCTGTACGGATGGGCTGGTGCGGTAAAGAACCGATGGGTGGGCGCATCCTCAATCAGAACGCCGCCGTACATGACCAGCACCCGGTCGCTCTGCGCACGCGCGACCGCGAGATCGTGGGTAATCAGCAGCAGCCCCGCTCCGGTATCGCGGTGGGCGGACGCGAGGGTGCGGCACGCCTGCGCCCGGTGGAGGGTGTCCAGTCCCTTCGTGGGCTCATCGGCGATGATCCAGTGCGGCCGGCGTACCGTTGCCCCCGCCACCACCGCCCGCTGTGCGAGTCCTCCGCTGAGACGGCAGGCGTAGCGGTGAGTACTACCCTGCGGGCGGGGAAACCCCACCGCTGCAAGCGCCGCATGAACCGCATCCATCGCACGAACCGAATCCATCCCGCGACGGCGATCGAGCGCTTCTGAAAGCTGGCGGCGAACCGGCATGGTGGGCGTGAGAGACTCGATTGGGCTCTGTGGAATCAGCGCGATGTGTCGCCGGCGAATCTCCCGAAGCCGATGTGCCCCAGCGGTGAGCAGCTCCTCGCCCCGGTACCTCACCGAGCCCGACACCCGCGCGCCCCTTGGCAGCAAACCCAGAATGGCCGCCGCAAGGATGGACTTCCCCGAGCCGGTCTCACCGATGATCGCGGTCCGCTCTTCCGGCCGAACGGTGACCGACACGCCATCCACCGCGACGATGTCGCCGTCGGGTCGCGGGAAAACCACTGAGAGGTCGGTAATCGAGATGATCCCGCTCATACCGCAATCGCCTCCCCACGTCGATGCACGTCGAGCCGGATGCGAAGCTGCTCGGCGAGTGCGCTGAAACCATAAGTCGAGATGAGCACACAGAGCACCGGGGCGATCAAGAGGTTTGGGTTGGTATGGACGTGAGGAATCGCGTCACGAATCATCGCTCCCCAGTCGGGCGTTGGCGGCTGAATCCCCAGGCCCAGAAAACTGAGTGACGCCACCGAGACAATCACCGTACTCATTCGCGCGGCGGCGAGCACCAGAATGGGAGCCGCCACATTGGGAAGCAGGTGAAAAACGATGATCCTCGCATGGGATGCTCCGGCGGCGCGCAACGCTTCAACAAAAGGAAGCGCTGCGATCCGGGTCACTTCGGTGCGAACCACCCGCGAGAACGACGGCCACGACACAATCACCAACCCGACCAGGAGGGCCGGCGCACCCGGGTCCATGACGGCCGCTATCGCAATCAATACTGCGATGGCGGGAATACCGTGAAACAGCCCGGTTACCACCATCAGAACATCGTCGAGAAGACCACCAAAGTACCCCGCCGCCACGCCAAATCCAACCGCGATGCCCACGGTGAGTGCGGTCGATCCAACGGTCAAAAGCAGCGACATCCGTCCCCCGTGCAGTACCCGAGAGAGCAGGTCGCGCCCAACACCATCGTTTCCCAGCGGATGCGCGGCCGTCGGCGGGGCAAGCCGCAGCTCCATCGCCACCAGCCGTGGATCGTGCGGCGCGAGCAGCGGTGCCCCCACCGATACCACCACAAGCAGGGCCAGCGCACCCAGAGCAACCGGCAGCGCAATTGAGCGGGTTTGATTCACGGTCACCATGCTCAGCCGCTTTGAACCGCGCGTCGCACGCGGGGATCGATCAATCCGGCAGCGAGATCGGCAACGAGTTGCGCAAGCACATAGGCAACGCCGGTGAGCAGAACGTAGGCCTGGACCACGGGAAGATCCCGGTTCAAGACTCCCGCGATCACCCAGGTCCCCAACCCCGGCAGCGCAAAGATGGACTCAATAATGACCGATCCTCCGAGAATACCGGCGAATGCATTGGCAAGAAACGTGGTAATTGGCGGCAGGGCGCTCGGGACGATATGTCGTACCAGCACCGCTGCGGAGGAAAGGCCTCGAGAGCGGGCGTACCACGCGAACCGTTTTGTGCTCTCTTCCAGGACCCCGCTGCGCATCAGGCGCGTGGTGACACCGGTGGTGCCCGACGCGAGAACCAGGACCGGAAGCAGCAGGTGCGCGGGCGTTCCGAAGCCGGCGACCGGAATCCACCGTACCCGCTCAGCCACAAGGAGCATCGACACCACGGCGAGTACAAACGCGGGTGTGGCAATCAGCGCCCCAGACCACGCGTCGATGATTCCCGCACCAACCGAGTGGGGTCGGGCCCCGGCCAGGGTACCGAGCACAACGCCGACAAGCCCCGCGACCATCACCGCGGGAACCGCGACGGCGAGCGTCACCGGGATTCGTCGGGCCATCTCCACTCGCACCGGCGTGCCGGTACGAAACGAGGTGCCCAGGTCTCCCCCCATCGCCCGGCCGATCCATCGGGCGTACTGCACTCCGAGCGGCTGATCGAGACCAAGCCGCTCTCGCATCAATGAGAGTTCTTCGACCGTCGGCTCAAAAAACCCGTCACCGGCGAGCGCGAAATAGGCCGGATCTCCCGGGGCGAGATGCCCCAGGAGAAAGGCGCAGAGCGTGACGCCAACCAGCAGCGGAAGACAGTGAAGCACCCGACGCGCAACGAAGACGCCGGGTGAGTGATTCAGCGCCATCGCGTCGAGCTGAGCGTCACCCCGTAGACCTTCGCACCAAACCCGGTGATCTCCCGGTTATACACCAGCAGGTTCGCGTCGTTGATGATGGGAACCACCGGAAACTCTGTCGCGGCGAGCCGTTGCAGCGCGGCGTAGAGCTCCGCGCGGCGGCTCATGTCCAGCTCGCGCTCGGCCTCGGCGATCAGGCGATCTGCCTCCGGCGAGTTGAAACCGAGGCTCATATCCCGATTCTGCCCACCGGTGCTGCGCATGAAGCTGGTGAAGATGCTTAACGGCTCTCCGTTGGGCAAGCCCTGGATTTGCATTCCCGCGCCGTAGTTTCCGGTGCGCTGCGCTTCCCGGTACGCGCCCCATTCGATCATGCGAATGTCAACGTCAATTCCCAGATCGGCCAGCACCGACTGGACGTACTCGGCTTTCTCCGTATACGGATAGCGCTGGGTAAAGGGCGCGGGAACGATGAACGTGGTGGCGTGGCGGCGGTTCCCCAGAACCTCCCGCGCGAGGCGCCGTGCTTCGGTTGGGTCATGGTGTGGTTCCATCGCAACGTAGAACGGCGAGGAGTGATTGAGCAGATGCGCAGCCGGCGACACGAAGCCTCCGTAGAACTGATCCGCGATCAACCGCCGATCGAGTGCAAGACTGACGGCCCGGCGCATCCGCACATCGTTGAACGGAAACGCGGTCGCGTTCAGAGACAGGTAGTGAATGATGCTGTTGGGCGCCTTCGAGTATCCAAAGCGATTGTCGCGCAGCAGCTGCCGCGCAAGCACCGGCGGCATTGCCCCCAAATCGAGCACGCCCATGATCTCTCCGGCACGCAGCGCCGAAACGCGAGTGGTTGCCTCGGGAATTACCCGAATACGAATACGATGCGCCAAAGCGGGCTCACCCCAGTAGTCGCCAAACCGCTCGAGAATGGAGTATTGATCTGACACCTGCTCCACGATCCGAAACGGGCCCGTGGCAGCGGGAATTCCGACGAACGACCCGGTGGTATCGTCAAAGCTGTTGGGACTGAACATGGGACTGCCGAAGCTCGTCATGGAATACAGAATCGCCGGACTCGGACGATCAAACGAGAGACGGACCGTGTACTCGTCCACCTTCTCGATCAACTGAAAACCTGGATAGAAGCGCGCGAGCGAGAACGAATAGAAGCGCGATTGCCCCGGGTTCACCGCCGCGTATCGGCGAAAATTGGCGAGGACTGCGTCGGCGTTGAACGGTTCACCATCGTGAAACCGCACCCCTTGTCGCAGGCGCAGCGTCCATTCGGTACCGTCCTCCGACATCTGCCACCGCTCCGCGAGGCCCGGCGCCGGGCGCCACTGGTCGTCGACCGCAATGAGCGGCTCCCACACCTGCACAATCGACGACGCAAAGAAAAAGTCTTGCGCTCCCGGAACGATGTCCCGAGGCGATGCGAGTACAATCTCGCGTTCGACCGGGGCGATGGCAACCTGACTCGCCCCGGCCGCAAAGAGCGACAACGCCACACAGAGAATCAACAACAGCGAGAACACCCGTTTCATATCAATACCTCCAAAGAACCTGAGGTTATTGATAATGATTTCTCATTACTTAGTCAAGCGATTTCCGGTGCGGGTTCTTCGATGGGACCGGGATACTCTGATTCAGGCGTCCGATGAAGTGCTCTGCGTGCGTGTGAGCGCCTCGCGCAGCGATCCGGCGATGTTCTGCGGACCGAGCCGGTCGAGCAAGCCCGCTTTGCGCAGCGCTCGTTCCGGTTGGGGCTGGAGGCCACAGAGAATGAAGCGGATTCCGTGCCGCTCGCTGTCGGACACCAAGTCTTCCAGGAGGCGCAAGCCCGTGGCGTCGATGGCTCCCACCGCTCGCATGCGCACAATGCGCACGCGCGGACGGCGCGTGATCAGGAGCATGGCGTTACGGAACTTTTCGGCAGCACCAAAGAAAAATGGACCGTTGATGTCGTAGACCTCGACATCGCGCGGGATGTTCAGATCGGATCGCTCTACATCGGGAAGGTGAGGCACATCGGCGTCGTCCTTTCCTTTCACCAGGGTGACCTGCGCCACGATACTCATGCGGCGCATGAAGAGGAAGGCCGCGAGCACCATCCCCACCTGGATCGCCACCGACAGGTCCACGATCACCGTCAGCCCGAAGGTGGTCAGCAGCACCGCCATGTCGCTCTTGGGCCCGCGCGCCATCGCCGCGAACGACCGCCACTCGGCCATGCTGAACGCCACCACGCAGAGCACACCCGAGAGCGCGGCGATTGGAATGAACGACGCGTAGGGCGCGAGCACCGACATCACCAGCAGCACCAGCAGGGCATTCACCAGGGCAGCCACCGGCGTTCGGCCGCCGTTCCGCGCGTTGGTGGCGGTGCGGGCGATGGCTCCCGAGGCCGGAATTCCCCCGAAGAGCGCGGAGGCCGCGTTCGCCAGCCCCTCCCCGATCAGCTCGCGGTTGGGATCGTGTCGCTCGCCAATCATGCCGTCGGAGACCACCGCCGTCAGCAGGCTCTCGATGCCGCACAGCAACGCGATGGTAAAGGCCGGCACGAAGAGCTCGCGCACCAACTCCAGCGACACGGGCGGAAACCCGTACCACTGCAGGCCGCGGGGCAGAACGCCGAACCGGCTCTCGATGGTTTCGACGGGAATCCCAAAGGCCGCGGTAACGACGGTTGCTGCAACAATGGCCACCAGTGCTCCGGGAACGCGGCGCGAAACCCGTTTCCACCACACCACAATGAGGATGGTAGCCGCGGCAACCAGCGCATCGCGCCAGTTGACGTGATCGTACGCGCGAATGTAGGCCAGAATCCGCTGGGGCGCGTCCGGAGGAGCCCCGATGAGCCGCATTCCCAGCAGATCACCCACCTGCGAGATGAGAATAACGGTTGCAATGCCCGAGGTAAATCCAATCACCACCGGGTAGGGTACGAACTGAATGACCCGGCCAAGACGGGCAGCCCCCATGACGATGAGCATCAGCCCCGCCATGAGGGTGGCCAGCGCGAGGCCCGCGTAGCCGTACCGAACGCCTACGGCGTAGGCAATCACCACGAAGGTGCCCGTGGGTCCGCTGATCTGCACCGAGCCGCCGCCAAAGATCGCCACCATGATGCCGGCAATCACCGCGGTGGCGAGTCCCTGCTGCGGCCCCACCCCGGAGGCGATGGCCACCGCAATTGAGAGCGGTACCGCGATGACACCCACAATCACCCCCGAGAGGGTGTCCGCACGCAGTTGTGCGAGCGAATAACCACGAAGCGAAGAGACGATACGGGTCACTGTCACGGGTTTGTGATACCGGGTTTCCCGGGCGACTGTCAACGGCGATTCGCCGCGACGTACTCTGAGGGCGACACGCCGAAGCGCTCCTTGAACACCCGATTGAAGGTGCTCTTGGATGCAAACCCCGCGTCCGTGGCGAGCTGCAGGATGTTGGTCTGGTCGAGGGCTCCCTCTTCAACGCGAGCGATGAAGTGACGGAGACGGTAGTCGTGCACAACCTGCGAAAAGTTGCCCCCGAACACCCGATTGATACAGTGAGAGAGTCGGTTGGGATGGACACCCAGAGACCGGGAAAGGGTAGTCACCGTGAGCGCCGGATCCGTGTAGGCACCCGCCTCAAGCAGCGCGCGCACTTTCTCGGCCGCTTCGGCTGCCTCGTCGTCCGAGCAGCCGCCCGCTCCGTTGGCGCCCGCTTCGTTTGCACCCCCTCCGCCCTCGCTACCGGCGCGCTCGCTTCGCTGCTCGAGCACCGAGGGAAAGAGTAATAGCAGCGCCGCAAACGTGTAGACCGTAACCATCATCACTGCCGCCGGGACCAGAAAGGGGTCGATTACGGCTGCGTTGCCGGCGGGCGTTGCCGGCTGGACGGCAACCACCAGAAACGCGAGCAGGGAGGCCAGCGGTGCAATCACCAGAGCGCGTGCCCAGATCCGTTGCGCGCGGTTCGCCGCGCGACCCACGGAACCGAAGGCGAGACGGGCGGCCAACACGGCGTACACACCGCTGTGCACAACCTTGACCAGATGGCGCAGCAGTTGCCACCAGGGAACCGGCGGCTGAAACAGATCGAACACAATCGCCGGAAATCCGCACTGCCCCACAATCGCGATCAGCGCGGCCAGCAACGCTGTCTCGACTAACCACGGAATCGAGTGGGCCGCGAGGCGCGGCGGTCGAGGGGCTTCAGGCCGAAGGATTGTTCGAATAGACCACCAGACCAGCGGTCCGAAGAGCAGAGGGATCGCCCCGGCCAGCGGAAAGAGCCACGGGTAGCGAAGCAGCACCGATGGCCGCCATGACGGGATGGCCGCAAGCCGCAGCGAGAAGGTGATCAGCAGCAGCGCGAAGGGAATACTGGTGCCGCGACGAAACCGGAGTATCACAAGAATCAATAACAGGACGCCCTGTGCAGCACCGAGCGCCGCGGCCAGTTCGACCAGGTGCATGGCCCCGAGTATACGGAATACCCCACCCGAGCGCTACCAGTGGCCGACGTGACGAACGGAGCCGACAGGTATATACTCACGCTCATCACAAGCGTGAAAGGAGCTGCGCATGGCACTGATTGAATGGGGAACCGACCTGAGCGTGGAAGTTCCCGCCTTTGACGAACAACACAAGAAGCTGATCGACCTGCTGAACCAGCTGCACGACGCGATGCTGCAGCGCCGGGGGCGCGAGGTGATGGGGCCGCTTCTCGACGAACTGCTCTCGTACACCAACTACCACTTCGCGGCCGAAGAGCGCGCCTTTGATCGCTTCCAGTACCCCGAGTGCGCCAAACACATGGAAGAACACCGGAAGCTCCTGGCGACGGCCCAGGAGCTCAAGGCAAAACACGACGCGGGCAGCCTCGCCATCACCGTCGAGGTGATGGACTTCCTCAAGAAGTGGGTCGCCGAGCACATCCGCAAGTGCGACAAGCTCTACACGGCGTTCTTCGCAGACAAGGCGGTCGAGGGGTAGCCGGATCACGCGCCCACGATCGCCGCGACGTCCTCGTCCACCGTGGTGATGAGCTTGAGACCGAAGGTCTCCACCAGCACCTTCGCGACGTTGGGGCTGACGAAGGCCGGCAGCGTTGGACCGATACGAACTCCCTTGAACCCGAGCGCGAGCAGGGCCAGAAGCACGGTGAGCGCCTTCTGCTCGTACCACGCGATGTCGAAATCGATCGGCAGATCGTTCACGTCGTCCAGGCCAAAGATCTCCTTGAGCTTCAGCGCGATTACGGCCAGCGAGTAGCTGTCGTTGCACTGACCCGCGTCGAGCACCCGGGGGATCCCGTTGATATCACCGAGCTCGAGTTTGTTGTAGCGGAACTTGGCGCAGCCCGCAGTCAGAATCACCGTATCGTTTGGCAGCGCTTTCGCGACATCGGTGAAGTAGTTCCGTCCTTTCTGTCGGCCATCGCAGCCTCCCATCACCACAAACGTGCGAATCGCTCCGGACTTGACCGCGTCCACAACCTTGTCGGCCAGGGCGGTCACCTGCGCATGAGCAAAACCGCCGGTGATGGCGCCCTGTTCCAGTTCGGTGGGGGCGGGACAGGATTTTGCCATCTCGATCACGGCCGAAAAATCCTTGGTCGCACCCGATCCCTCCCCGCGGTCGGAAATGTGCTTCACTCCGGGAAAGGCAACGAGTCCCGTGGTGAATATCCGCTCCTTGTAGCTCTCCTTGGGCGGGGTGAGGCAGTTGGTAGTCATGAGGATGGGCCCGTTGAAGGCGGCAAACTCCTTGTCCTGCAGCCACCACGAGTTTCCGTAGTTGCCCACGAAGTGATCATACTTCTTGAACGTCGGGTAGTAGTTGGCCGGGAGCATCTCGCCGTGGGTGTAGACGTCCACGCCGGTTCCCTTCGTCTGCTCAAGCAGCTCGTGCATGTCCTTCAGGTCGTGGCCCGAAATCAGAATCCCGGGATTGGAGCGGACGCCGAGGTTGACCTCGGTGACCTCCGGGTTGCCGTAGGTCCCGGTATTGGCGCGGTCGAGCAACTCCATCACCCGCACCGCAGCGTGCCCCGTGTCTACCACCAGCGTGGTGAGTTCGCCCTGGTCAGAGAGGGTGAGCGTTGCCGCCAGAATTCGGATGATCTCGCGGTAGAGCGCGATATCCTCGTACCCAAGCACCAGCGCGTGGTCGCCGTAGGCCGCAATCCCTTTCAATCCGTAGATGGTCAATTCCCGCAGCGCCCGGGTATCCTCGTTGGCATCCGCCTTTGGGCTCGCCTCGGGAATCATCGCGTAGAGCGCGGCGCGATCCTGCGCGTCGGCGCTCCAGCGCGCTGGACGGGGAAGTTCGGAGAGCGCTTCGGCCGAGATCGACGTCAGCACCCGCTTCTTCTGTGCGAGTACCTCGCCAATCATTGCCGCAAGGCGATCGTCGTCGAAGCTCACGTTGGTCACGGTGGTAAAAAGGGCTCGTAGAACAGTGCGCCCGACGACACGCACGGTTTCATCGTCTATGCTCGAGCCCTTTGGCCCGGCGCCCCCGCTTGCTCCGGCTCCTGCCAGATCCACCGCGAGTGCCAGCCCGCGTGCCGCGTAGACCAGGACGTCCTGCAGATTGGCTGTTGACTCCTGCTTGCCGCAGACGCCTCTTACGGTGCATCCGGTATTTTTTGCCGTTTCCTGGCACTGAAAACAGAACATACTCATTTCATTATCCTCCAAGCGTATCGAACAACCCGACCGTTTCGGGTATCGTGATACCAATACGGTAGTAGAGAGACCGCAAAAAGGAATTGACCGAGGTCAAGTGTGGATGATCTTTTTCCCCGATTAAGCGAGCAGTGGCGCAACCGGCTTACCGAGACGTCGCACGATCAGACCGTGCCCGCCGGTTCGCTGCTCTTCCTTGAAGAGCAGCCCGGATCCCATCTCTACTTGCTGCGCACCGGGCTGATCAGGCTCTTTCGCACCACGCCCGACGG
Organism: Spirochaetaceae bacterium; assembly: GCA_007693485.1. Lineage (GTDB taxonomy): Bacteria > Spirochaetota > Spirochaetia > DSM-27196 > PWMO01 > PWMO01. The sequence goes on along the minus strand of REDM01000253.1, from coordinate 14,797 downwards.
TCGCGAAGTGACCATCCACCTGGTCGAACCGGGACAGCTTTTCGCCGAGATCGTGCTGTTTGAGCGAGATACCTATCCTGTCAGCGCAATCGCCGTCGAAGAATCGTGCGTCACGGCCATTCCTCGTGAGCGCGTACATCAGCTGCTGGACGATCGCTCGTTCCGCAGCGAGTTCATGAGCGATCTGGTGGGCAAGATGCGCTTCCTCTCCCAGCAGCTCTATGTCCTGACGACCATGGACGTACGGGGCCGCCTGATTCGCTTTCTGGAAGTGCGCTACGGCCGCACGCCGAAGATCATCAGCGAACTGTCGAAGACCGAAACCGCCGCGGCCATCTCCGTCCGTCCCGAGACCCTCTCACGCGCCCTCGCCCGCCTGGAGTCACAAGGCGTGCTCACCTGGAACGGCAACGACATCACCGTTGCCGATCACGCGTGGACCGACGATGACCAGAGCTGAGCGAGCCTGACCGGGAGCAAACCATCATTCGCGCGAAGCCGGCGCCCAGGGGCGGTTTGGCACTCGCGAGCGGGGTTCTTCTCTGCTCTTGTGAATCGCCCCAGAATGCGCGATACTACCAGATATCAAAGGATAAGGATTGGGACGTCGATGGAGCTCCATCCCTCCGCACGACCACGAATTCTCGTTGTTGACGACGATCTGGTAAGCCGCACCCTTCTCCGCGAGTCGTTGAAGGACTGTTACGACGTTGCGCTCTGCTCCTGTGGTGAAGATGCGATTACCGCGGTACAGGAAACGCCTCCCGATCTCATCCTGCTGGATGTCATGATGAATGGGATCGACGGATACGAAGTCTGTCGCATTCTCAAAGCGTCGCGTCATGCACACGACATACCCGTCATCTTCATCACCTCCCGGGTCTCGCAGGAAGACGAGATGCTCGGACTGAGCGCCGGCGCCGTCGACTACGTGGTAAAACCGTTTCGCCTTCCGATCCTCAAGGCCCGGGTCAAGACCCACATCGATCTCAAGCGAAAAACAGACCTTCTGGAAAGCCTCTCCTTCCGTGATGGACTCACCGGGCTCTACAATCGCCGATGGCTTGACCACGTGCTGGACGCGGAGTGGACGCGGGCGGCCCGCAACAAACGTACGCTCTCCCTGGTGATGCTGGACCTGGACTGTTTCAAGGCATACAACGATCACTACGGCCATCTCGCGGGAGACGAATGCCTGAAGGCGGTAGCTCAGACCATCACCACCTCGTTCCGGCGAACCTCAGACGTCGCCGCTCGATACGGCGGCGAAGAGTTTGCGGTGGTCCCCACCGAGACACCGGCAGAGAATGTTGAATCGCGTGCGGAACACGTGCGCCAATGCGTTGAGCAACTTTCGCTCGAGCACGCATTCTCGGCCGTTACCAATCGCGTTACCATCAGTGTTGGCGTGGCTTCGGTGATTCCGAGAGCTGGAAACGGTCCGCGCGAGCTGCTCGAAGCCGCGGACTCTGCACTCTATCGCGCCAAACGCCGTGGGAGAAACTGCGTCTGCTGCGACTGTGAATAACAGCTCCTCCAGAACATCGATGTGAAGAATAACCGGATCATGCCGATGAAGAAAGCGATGACGAAACGCGTGGGAATCTGTATTCTTCTATTGATAGGGGTAACCGGTGCGGTGGTCGCCCAGGCCAACCCGTTTACCGGTGGCGGTGCACCGCAGGAAAGGACCCAAACAGAAACAGCTGACCGTCCGGCACATACTGCCCCGATGTCCGGATTGATTTCTGCACGTCCAATCTTCCCCCGTCTCAACGCTCTTCTTCGTGACCAACAGCGGACGCTCAACGCTCGCGTTGCCGAGTTGCTGCGCGGCCGGCGCATGCTGGAGTCAAGGGCCCCCGATAGCGCAGGAACGGACGCAGTACCGTCGCGTGGTGTGCACGGAATCGCGGTAATTGCCCTGGTCTCGCTGGTATACGGACTTGTTCATGCGGCACTGCCCGGTCACCGGAAGGTTCTGCTGGTTTCTTACTTTGCATCGGTTGATGCGCCCGTGCGACACGCGGTGATCGCGGGAATGTCGGTGGCGGCGCTTCACTCCGGGGCGGCGGCGGTGGTTGTGCTTGGCGCCTACTATCTGCTTCGCACCTCGCTCACGGCGGCCATCGATCAGACAACCCTCTACCTCCAGGCGGCAACGGCTGCAATCGTACTCGTGGTGGGTGCGGTGATTCTGGTATCAAAGGTTCGAGAAGCGTTCGCTCTGCGCGACGGAAACCACCACGCGCATGACAATCATCACGACCACGAGGAGCGTGCCGTCGGGCGGCTTCGCCGTCGCATTGGACTGCTTCCCGCCATTATCGTGTCCGCCATAGTCCCCTGCCCCGGTACGGCGATGATCCTGCTCTTTGCCGTCTCGCTTGGCGTTGTCTCGCTGGGCCTCTTCGCAACGCTGATGTTCTCAATCGGGATGGCGGTGACCCTTACGGCCGTCTGTGTCGCAGCGGTGCTGACAAAGCGCGTGGTCACCGGCGCGCTCGACGGCCCACTCGGCGAAGCGCTTCACGTGGGGGTAGAGGGTCTCGGCGGGTTGGTCATGGTAGCTTTTGGAGCGGCAACCCTTCTTCCGCTTCTGTAAGCGGGTGCCCCAAGCCCGCCCCGAGCGATCATCTTCAGTGGCGCCTATTCCGCGGTGCCGGACAGTCGGTCCCACGACAAGAACGACACGGGAAACCGCGCGAGCTCTTCTCGATAGTGTGTCACGATCAGTGCGGTCTTCCCCGCTTCGCCCAACCGAAGAAAGAACAGCTCCCACAGAGCGGCGCGCGCTTCTCGATCGAGGTTCACAAACGGCTCGTCAAGCAACAGGACCCGCGGGGCGAGAAACCACGCTCGCGCCATGGCGAGTCGCTTGCGCATGCCGCCGGACAGTTCGTGGGGGAAGGCATCCTCGCGGTGTCCGAGTCCCCAGAGCGCCAACGCCTCGCGCGCACGGGCAACGTCGTCTGCCGCGATGCGCGGCATGGCCGGAAGCAGAACGTTACCGAGTGCATCCCGGTGAGCCAGCAGTGCATCGTCCTGGAAGACCAGTCCCACCCCACCTTCCGCCTTTACCGTTCCGCTCCACGGTTGCAGGAGTCCACTGATCGTCTTGAGCAGGGTAGTCTTCCCGCAACCGGACTCGCCGTACAGCACCACCGGTTGCTCCGCGGTAACCCTCAGGGAAAGGTTCTCGAAGAGCGGTGTGCGGCCGTAGCCGAACCCGAGTCCATCCACCGTGAGCGTCGCGGCTTCTGCCGGAACGGGCCGCTCGTGCTTTACGGGAGGAACGTCGTTGCCAACGGCAGTAGCACGGTACACGGGCATGGTGCGTTTTAATACCACTTCAATGCCAAACGAGATTCCACCGACCACCAGAAGAAACAGGAACGCCCAGCTCACAAACTCCTGCATGGCGAACGTCTGATAGTGAATTCGGACCACCCGCCCAAATCCGTTCTGCGCGGCAAACCACTCAGCGAGCATGGCAGCCTTGATTGCAACGAGGGTGCCCAGATGCGCGTTACTCTTCAGCGCCGGCAACAGATGCGGCAGGTAGAGCTCGCGGGCGACAACCCACCTTCGCGGCGCGTAGACGGCAAATACATCGTACTCCCAGGCGGGAATATGGCGAATTGCCATCATGGTGTGAAGGGTGAGCAGGGGAAGCGTAACCAGGAATGCTACCGTCACCGGCACGGGGCCGCGGGTGCCAAGCCACAATACCAGCGGCGTGATCCAGAAGAGCGGAGGTGCACTCTGCAGCATCAGCAGAGGGAAGAAGCCAAGCCGCTCACGCGACCGCCTTCGACCCATGAGCACCCCGGTTGGCAGTGCCACCAGAAGGGCGAGCAGGAATCCCACGAAACCGCGCCGCAGGGTGATGACAAGTTCACGACTCACCGCAGAAAGAACCTCGGTGGATGCGATGTACTGAAACACGACGCGCGGGGCCGGCAGCACCGCCGATCCCACGAGAAGACTCCCCCCCCACCAGACAAGAAGGAAGAGCAAAAAACCGGTTGCGTACTGAAGGAGTTTCATTCCTCCAGACGATACAACCTCACATCGGGCTCACTCAAGCCCATAACGCGCGCATAGTCTGAAATCAGTGTGCGGGTTTCGGCGGCTGACGGAAGATCGAAGAGCGTGTTCATCATTGCGCGCTGAACGATTGGCGGGGGAACCTCAAGCGCGGGCGCGACGCGAGCACCAACAGCCGCGGGATCACGGGCGATCTCTTCGATTGCGACGCGAAGCCGCTGCTCAAGCAGTGCATGCTTCGGCGCACGCTGGGAAACCCCGCGTCTTCGCGCGAAAAGCGAGACCTGTGGGCTGCGCGCCTCTCCTCCGGACACTTCGGCCCATCCGTCGTGCAGGTTCATCAGGCGGTACGCGTTTCCGGAGATCTCGAGCCGACTCGCGATCGGTTCCACCAGAACCGCAGCGTCCGCGTTGCCCTGTCCGACGAGGGCGGCCGCCTGAGGAAAGGGCGCGTACTCGATCCGAATCCGATCGCTCAAGCCACGGTGGTCCAGGATGGCACGCAGAAAAATGTCGATGGGGCTCCCCTCGAACGGCGCGTAGATGACCCCGCCCGCGAGATCCTCGAGACGCTGAACCGGACGGTGGGTCATCAGGGCGGATACACCCCACACCGGCGTTGCTACATGGACCAGGTCGCCGGCGGCCTGAAAGCGCGCAAATCCGACACTGAAACCGGTAGCCAGGAGATCGGCCTCACCCTGAATGAGGCGGGCGAGCGCCTGCGGGTGGTCGGTGAAGAACTCTACCCGATAGTCGTCGGGATACTGCTCGGCGAGGAGGAGCAACGGAGCGCTGCTCACCGTGGATGGAGCCAGAATGAGCAGCGGATCGGTCACCGCGGCTGCCTGTTCCGGAACTGCCCGAGCGAACGCGGTCATAGGGAAAGAGGCGGCAATCGCCGCTGCGAACAGGAGTACGAGAGGCCGAATATGAAACTGTTTCATGGGGTTCCTCAATGGGTGTTCCCAAGATTGTGCTTTTTCACGGGGGGACACACGAACAGCGTAACATTTTGGATAGACAAACTTCAATTGGTTACGCGAATTTTTGCACCGCGGCCGTCAATGAACGGTAGATCATGAGACACGCCGCTGCGCGCTACGGCGCTACGCGGAAGAACGCCTCGCGGCCGGGGAAGGCCAGCCGTTTGCGGGCAACCGCTTCGCTGAAGACCGCAAAACGGCAGGTTGCGGTGCAGAAGAGCGTGCCGCCACTCCCGGTGATCGTTACTTCGATCACGGCGCTCTTTGCGTCCTCCTCCAGCGCGTGCGCTTCAATGCGAAACGGAGCTTCAGCCGCCCGCGCCGGCTGATGGTAGACAACGGAGAGTTCCCGAGTCATCCCCGCGGTGCCCCGGATCGCGTGCAAGTACCACGCTGCGGTCTCATCGCACAGCGTCGCGAGAACTCCCCCGTGGGTCACACCGGGGTACCCCTCGAGGTCATTGCGTGGTTGCCACTCGCTCACCACACGATCACCCTCAATCACAAAGCTCAGCTTGAGCCCGATTGGATTGTTCGGATCGCACCCAAAGCAGCGGTAGTCGGGGTTGTCCACGTAGGGGTTCCGGACCGGGCGCGGGTTTCTGTGGCTGGGCGATTGGGTGCTCATGCGCACGAGTATACGGGAGGTGCGCCACGCTGCCAACCGCGGCGGGGTTACACCGTACTGGCGTTACACCATCGACAGCGAGATTCGCTTCCGCGCCACATCGACCTCAACCACGGTAACCGTAACCACCGCACCGATCGAGACCACCTCGTGAGGATCGCGCACGAAGCGATCGGCCAGCTTGCTGATGTGGACCAGCCCATCCTGATGCACGCCAATGTCCACGAACGCACCAAACGCTGCGATGTTGGTAACCACCCCGGGAAGCTTCATGCCGGTAGTGAGGTCGGTCATCGAGTGCACGTCGGCAAACCGAACCGGCTCAAAGAGCCCGCGCGGATCGCGTCCCGGTTTCTCGAGTTCCACCATGATGTCGCGCAGGGTGGGAAGCCCGACCTCAGCGCCGACGTATCGGTCGAGATTGACGCGCCCGCGTGTGGCCGCGTCGTGCATCAGATCGATCACCGTTACACCGACATCGGCGGCCATGGTACGCACGAGCGAGTAGCGCTCGGGGTGTACTGCTCCGGCATCGAGGGGTTCGGCTCCGCCGCGGATACGAAGAAAGCCGGCGCACTGCTCGAACGCCTTCGGGCCGAGCCCCGGAACGGAGAGGAGCTCAGCCCGGCCGGCAAAGCCTCCACACGCAACCCGCCTCTGCACGATAGCACGGGCGAGCTTGGGTCCGACACCGGAGACGTATGCCAGAAGCGGCCACCCCGCGCTGTTCAGATCCACCCCAACCCGGTTCACGCAGGAGAGCACCACCTCGTCGAGTGCCTTCCTTAACAGCTTCTGATCGACGTCGTGCTGATACTGTCCCACGCCGATCGACTTCGGATCAATCTTTACGAGCTCCGAGAGCGGATCCGCAAGACGCCGCCCGATGGAAATCGCTCCACGCACCGTCACGTCGTGTTCAGGAAACTCCTCGCGCGCGAGGTCGGACGCAGAATAGACCGACGCTCCACTTTCGCTCACCGGTACGACCGGAATCCCCAGCCCCACGCCATCGATGAAGGCCTGGGCTTCTCGACCACCGGTACCGTTACCCACCGCCACGGCCTCGATTCCGTGGCGCTGTACCAGTGCTCGAACCGTGCTCGCCGCTTCGTCGGTCCGGGAGACCGGTGGTAGCGGAAAAATGGTTGCCGACGCGAGCAGCTCGCCGCGACGATCAAGACAGACCACCTTGCACCCCGTGCGAAGACCCGGGTCGATGGCGAGGATCGCCGTATCTGACAATGGTGGCGCCATCAGGAGCTCGTCGAGGTTGCGGGCAAATACCGCGATCGCCTGCTCGTCGGCGCGGCGTTTCAGACTGCCGCGATACTCGCTCTCCAGTGACGGCACCAGGAGCCGCTCGCAGCCATCGCGTAGCGCCTGAAGCATGAGGGGAGCGCACGCAGCACCGTAGGCCGTTCCCGACGTCGTCACCGAGCCGCTGCCTTCGGTGCCGTTGGAGCGGGCGACGGCCGAGGGAAAACCTGCACCCAGATGCCGCCAGTCGACCCTGCGGCGCAACACCAACGCGGTAACCACGTCTTCCACGGTGGCGCTCGCAGGACGCACGGTGACGCTCAGATGCCCCTCCGCCTCACCCCGGCAGACAGCGAGTATACGGTGCGAGGGCGCCCGGACCGCGGATTCGTGATGTTCAAAGTAGTCACGAAAGTGCGCGGCTGGTCCCTCAGCGGCAACGCCCCGGCGCTTCGCACTGCGCAGTTCCGCCTGACGAACAAAGAGATCGCGCACTGCGGAACGGACGTCGGGGTGCTCGGCGATCCATTCGGCGAGAATATCGCCGGCTCCCGCGAGTGCTGCGTCGGCCGACAAAACCTCGCCCGATGCATCAACGAAGCGATCCGCCTCACGCTGCAGCTCGGCCGGATCGGCAACGGCGTCTTCCAGGATGGCCTGCGCCAGGGGAGCCAGGCCGGCGGCAACGGCTACACTCGCGCGCGTCTTGCGTTTGGGTCGAAAGGGCGCGTAGAGGTCTTCAATTGCCGCAAGGGTTGGCGCCGCAGCAAGCCGGTCGGCGAGTTCCGCGGTGAGCAAATCCCTGCTCTCCAGCGAGGCTCGAACCACCTCTCGCCGCGCTTCACGAACGGTCACGCGTTCGCGGGCACCCTCAATGGCACGAATCGCAACCTCGTCCAGGCTGCCGGTGGCTTCCTTGCGATAGCGGGCGATGAAGGGGACCGTCGCCCCGTCGGCAAGAAGCGCAACCACCGCCGCCACCTGTGCGCGCGTACAGCCGCTAACTGCAACTTCACGAAGAATCAGCTCAACGGACAAGGACTTCTCGCTTGGTGACCACCACACCGGGACCGGAAAAGCGAATAACCGACGGAGTTACCTCAATGGATGCACCAGATGAGAGCAGCAGGGTGCGCTCCCCGGCGCGGGTCCCAAGACGGACCTCGGCCGACCCGTCACCCAACGCCGCCACAACATCCACGCAGCCGCGTCGCAGGTGGAGCCATCCCGCTTCGGGGTCGCACTGAACCGATACTGTCTCCCGGTCGCATCCTCGAAGGTCCGGTTCGGTACGCCGAAGGCCGATCAGCTCACGATACCAGGCGAGCATGTCGGCGTGGGCGCCGTGACTCTGCTCGTCCCAATCGAGCACGCTCCGGTCGAACGTCGTACGATCCTGTGGATCCGGCACATCTTCGGGCTTCCACCCAAACGAGCGAAACTCACGCCGCCGGCCTTCCCGAACCGCACGCCCAAGGTCGGGATCTCCGTGATCGGTGAAGTACTGAAAGGGAGCAGACGCCGCCCACTCCTCGCCCTGAAAGAGCATGGGTACGAAGGGAGACAGCAGCGTGAGCGCGGCGGCGACCTTCGCGCGCTCTTTCCCCGCAAGATGCTCAAGCCGTTCCCCCTGCGCCCGGTTTCCCACCTGGTCGTGGTTCTGGCTGTAGGCCAGGAAACGGTACCCCGGATAGTTACCCGCCGGACGTCCGTGACGGCGACGGCGTGACGGGGAGTAGGCTCCGTCGTGAATAAACACATCACGCAGACTCTTTGCCAGATCGGCCACCCCTCGGAACCCGACGTAGTAGCCGTGGGTCTCACCGGTCAGAGCAACGTGCACGCCGTGGTGAAAGTCGTCGCTCCACTGCGCATCCAGACCGTAGCCCCCGACTTCGCGAGGAGCAACCAGCCGCGGGTCGTTCAGGTCACTCTCGGCAATCAGCAATCGCTGGCGCCCCGTGCTTCGGGAAAGTGCATCTACTTCAAGTGCAAGCTCCTCCAGGATGTGAACCGCGGACTCGTCATGCAGGGCGTGAACCGCATCAAGCCGGAGCGCGTCGATGTCGTAGTCGCCGAGCCACATCAACGCGTTGTCGAGGATGAAGCGGCGCACCTCGTCGCTGTCGGGCCCGTCCAGGTTGACGGCCATCCCCCACGGGGTACGGTAGGCGTCGGTGAAATAGGGGCCGAACTCCGCGAGATAGTTTCCCTCGGGTCCGAGATGGTTGTAGACCACGTCGAGAATCACGGCGAGCCCCTCGGCGTGACAGCGGTCTACAAACCGCACCAGACCTTCGGGCCCGCCGTAGGCTTCCCAGACCGAATAGAGCGCAACACCATCGTATCCCCATCCGCGCGCGCCAGACGCGGATGCCACCGGCATGAGCTCCACGTGGGTCACGCCGAGCTCCCGCAGATAGGGGATACGCTGGGCCGCGGCGTCAAAGGTTCCACCGGGGGTGAAGGTTCCGACGTGCAACTCGTAGATGATCCCTTCCGCGAGCGCCGGCGGACGATACTCCGTATCGCCCCGCTGGGAAGCCGGAAGCGAGACCCACTCCGAGAAGCCGTGGACACCGTCGGGCTGTCGGCGTGCTCGCGGATCGGGGCGCGCGGGACCGCCATCGAGCGAAAACGCGTACCGGTCGCCGTTACGTGGCACCGGCTCTCCAGCGTACCCCCAGCCGTTGGCGTCGGCCAGCATCGCAATCCGTTGCGGCTCCGTTGTTCCATCCTGGAGCAATAGCTCGACGCGCTCTGCGGACGGGGCCCAGACGGAAAAGACGTCTTGTGTTGTATTGTTTCGATTGTTGGTCATGAGGTTTCTCTTGTTGTCTTCGCCGGGCGGGCGGTGGTATTCGCAGAAGCTTCCGTGCGTTCCGGTTGGTCCGTGGTGCTCGCCGTCAGAATCGCTACCGGAAAATTACCGAGAAGCTGCGCCATCGCAACGGAGCCGCCAGAGTAACGCTCACCGGTGAAACGGTTTCGCCAGGTACCATCGGGCAGCCGCAGCGTAGTCTCAGCCCACTCTCCGGCGAGTGTATGGGGTAGCCGAACCGCGACGGTCACGACGGTGCCGCCGCGGCAAAACGCCAGGACATGGTCGGCGCCTTTGCCCTGCGCGAACAGCGGCTCGTACCCGCCGTCGGGCCCGAAGGCCGCGGGAAACTCCTGCCGTGCGCGAAGGGTACGGGACACCGCAAGCAACTTGGGGCCGCCATCGTCGGCATGCTTCAGCGCCTCATCGGCCAGGGTGCCGGTATTCGCGGCCAGGGTGCCGGTATTCGCGGCCACGGTAGTGGGTGCCGTGGTCTCGACGCGGTCAAACGAAGCGAGCATGCGGCGGCGCTGATCGTAGTCAACCGGTCGACGGTTGTCCGGATCGACAAGGCTGAGATCCCAGAGCTCGGCGCCCTGATAGAGGTCCGGCACCCCGGGAGCGGTGAGACGGATCACCGTGTGGGAGAGTGAGTTGATGCGACCGGCGTCGCGAATGCTCGTGGCCATTTGATCGACCAGCGTGCAGGTGGCGGGATCTTCCACGAGTCGCCGTGCGAAGCCGATGACGGCGGCCTCGTACTGCTCATCGGGACGGGTCCAGGTTGTAAACCGTTTTGCTTCCTTGATTGCCTTCTGAATGTAGGCGCCGATCCGGTCGGCGTCGATGGGCCACGCTCCAACGGCGGTCTGGTAGATGAGGTACTCGGTCTCCGGGTCCACCTCGGCAGCACGAAAGCCGCCGCTCGCCTCGCGCAGCGCATCGCAGAAACCCTCCCACGCGTCGGGGATCTCGGCAAGCACCGCGAGACGCATGCGCACGTCCTCGCTGCGCTTGGTGTCGTGAGTGGAACCCGCGAGCATCGCACGCGGCTCTTCGTGCGCGCGTCGGCTCATCTCGCGATGAAACTCCTCAAGCGAGGTGCCAAACCTCCCTGGATCGCCTCCGACCTCGTTCAGTCCAACGAAGCGGGCGTAGCAATAGAATGCGGTGTCTTCCGCTCCCTTTGCCATCACCGGACCGGTAAGTTGCTGAATACGGGTTGCAAGCTCAGCACCATGGGTACCGCCAAACTCGCGTTTCAGCGCGGACCCAAGCACGGCAAACAGCTCGGGATCAACGTCAGGGCGTCGGCCGGTTGCGCAGGCTACCGCTTCGTCGATGGTGCAAACATCTTCTTTAGAAACACCGTTATCGCGGCCGTAACTGCGGTACACCGAGAAGGACGCAACGAGTACCGAGAGCGCCTCCCACGCGTCGTCGCGCGTGAAATCGCGCAAGCGGCGGTGCTGCTGGAAGAGCTGCATCGCAAGCGCCGTGATCCGGTTCATGTCGCTTCCGAGAAGCTCGGAGACCACCTGATCCTTCTTCTCCTGCAGCAGTGCGTGATAATTCACGGGCTCGTCGGCACCGATGAACCGGTGATAGATCCCGTCAAAATCATCCTCGCGGACAGGGTCAATGAAGACTCCGCCGAGCAGATTGAGAAAATCGTATCCGGTGGTTCCCTGCACCGGCCAGGTTGCGCGAAGGCGCTCACCCGGGTGCAGAATCTTCTCCACGACAATCCATGCTTGGGGCGCCGCATCACGCAACCGCTGGAAGTAATGCTCCGGGTCGCGGAGACCATCCGGGTGGTCGATGCGAAGGCCGTGAACCATTCCGCGTTCGAGCCAGTCAAGGATTCGCTCGTGCATCGCGAGGAAGACCTCCTCGTCCTCCACGCACATACCGACCAGATCATTGATATCGAAGAATCGTCGATAGGAGAGATCGCTTCCGGCAACCCGCCAGAATGCGGGGCGGTAGTTCTGCCGCGACAACAGTTCGTCCATTCGTTCGGCGTTGCTGTTCACCAGTTCGATTTCGTCGTCCATGGCTCGCCGCGCTGCAGGTTGTTCTTCAAACAGTCGAGTGAGTTGGACGCGGAGCACTTCCTTGTCCCGGTGACGCCGCCTCGTGCTCGCCCTATCGGTTGCGGTGGGCAGCGGCAAATAGTCAAGGGCGCTCGCCACAAAGCCCAAGTCCGGCGAGTCGCAGCGCTCTCCCGCCCGGGCGATGACCGGCGCCAGCGATCGCGGAGCGACCGGCCATACGTGGTCGAAGTAGCGCAGCACAAAACTGCCGCCGCGGCGCTCGAGACGGATCTGTCCCGCCTCAACAACGCGGCCGTAGTGATCCCCGAGAACGGGAAGCAGAACGCGGTTGTCGCCATCCTGCTGTGAGTAGCTCCAGTCGACGTCAAAGTATGTGGCGTACCGGCTCGACGGTCCGTTCTCCAGAACGTCCCACCACCAACGGTTCTCCGGTCCCGAGATCGCCATATGATTGGGGACCACGTCCACAACCTGTCCGAGGCCGGCGGCGGCAACCCGGCGGCAGAACCACTCGTGCCCCTTTTCGCCACCGAGTTCGGCATTGACCGCAGAGTGATCGACCACGTCGTAGCCGTGCAGGCTCCCCGGTGCTGCTTGCAGGTAAGGCGAGCAATAGACGTGCGACACTCCAAGATCGCGCAGATAATCTACGACGGCGGCGGCCGCGTCAAAGTCAAACTCTGCGTGAAGCTGCAGCCGATAGGTAGCGCGAAGCGGATCAGAAAACGTCTCAGACATCGGCGCCATTCTCCTCCGCCTGCAGAACGATGATACTGCGGCCCACTGCCTGAATGGTCTCACCAGCGGACAGCGGGCGCTTTCCGTCCATCCACCCAACGGCTGTGTCGACAACCATCCGCCAGTAGCGTCCCCAGGTCTTGTCCGGCAGCGTGAAATCGATGGGCTCGTGATGGGCGTTGATGATAACGTAGAATGAGTCGTCCACTACCCGCAGACCGAAGGCGTCCGGACTCGGAACCGCCTTTCCGTTGAGAAAGATCGCGATCGACTTCGCGTGTCCCTCGCTCCAGTAGGAGTCTTCCATCTCATTTCCATCGGGCGTCAACCACGCAATGTCGTCCAAGCCCCGTCCGTAGATCGCCTGACCCTGAAACCAGTGACGCCGGTGGAACACCGGATGCTCGCGACGAAACGCCGTCAGCCGCCGGACGAAGCGCAGCATCGGTCGGTCGACGTTGTCCCAATGAATCCACGACGTTTCGTTGTCCTGGCAGTAGGTGTTGTTGTTGCCGCCCTGCGTGCGGCCCAGTTCGTCGCCCGCGAGCAGCATCGGTACTCCTTGCGAGAGGAAGAGCGTCACCAGAAAGTTCCGCCGCTGCCGATTGCGAAGGTCGATGATCTCGTGGTCGTCCGTTGGCCCCTCGACTCCACAATTCCACGAGTTGTTGTGCGACTCGCCGTCGGCACCGTCCTCGCCGTTGGCATCGTTGTGCTTCTCGTTGTATGACACCAGATCAGACAGCGTGAACCCGTCGTGGGCCGTCACAAAATTGATGCTCGCGTAGGGACGTCGGCCGGTGTTCTCGTAGAGATCGGAGCTTCCGGTCACCCGATAGGCAAACTCCGCGAGCGTCTGGTCCTGGCCGCGCCAGAAACTGCGAATACAGTCGCGGTACTTGCCGTTCCACTCGGACCAGCCGGGCGGAAAGTTCCCCACCTGGTAGCCGCCCTCGCCCACGTCCCACGGCTCGGCAATGAGCTTCACCTGGCTGATCACCGGATCCTGCTGGATGATGTCGAAGAAGGCCGAGAGGCGGTCCACGTCGTGCAACTCCCGGGCGAGGGTGCTCGCAAGGTCGAACCGGAAGCCATCCACGTGCATTTCGAGGATCCAGTAGCGCAGCGAGTCCATGATGAGCTGCAGCACGTGGGGGTGGCGCATGTTGAGGGTGTTTCCCGTCCCGGTGTAATCCATATAATAGAAGCGGTCTTCGGCCAGAAGACGGTAGTAGGCGCCGTTATCGATCCCCTTAAAACAGAGCACCGGTCCCTGATGGTTGCCTTCAGCAGTATGGTTGTAGACCACGTCCAGAATCACCTCGATCCCCGCTTTGTGCAGGGTCTTCACCATTTGCTTGAACTCGGCGACCTGCACCCCTGCGGTCTCGCGGGCCGCGTACTCGCTGTGGGGAGCGAAGTACCCGATAGTGTTGTACCCCCAGTAGTTTCGCACGCCACGGTCGAGAAGGTAGCCGTCATGGATAAACTGATGCACGGGCATCAACTCCAGAGCGGTTATTCCGAGCCGCTTGAAGTAATCGATGGAGACCGGGTGCGCAAGGGCGCTGTAGGTGCCGCGCAGCTCCGAGGGAATCTCGGGATGCAGCACGGAGAAGCCCTTCACGTGCACCTCGTAGATCACCGTCTCGTTCCATGCCACCTTGGGCGAGAAGTCGTCCGTCCAGTCGAAGAACGGATTGGTAACCACCGAGCGCGGCACGTAGGGTGCGCTGTCGGTATTATTCTGCGTATCGCTCTCCGGCTCAAAGGGAAACACCGCCGGGTTCCACGATACCTCACCGCTGATCGCCTTCGCGTAGGGATCGAGCAGAAGTTTGTTGGCGTTGCAGAGCGATCCCTCGTGTGGGGACCACGGCCCGTGCACGCGAAATCCGTAGTGCTGGCCGGGAATGAGGTTGGGCACGTAACCGTGCCACACGTGGCCGGTCACCTCCGGCAGACGGTATCGCGTTTCCCGACCGCTCTCGTCAAATAGGCAGAGCTCAACCATCTCTGCGGCCTCCGAAAAGACCGAAAAGTTGGTGCCTGCTCCGTCGTATCGGGCGCCCAACGGATAGGGTTTGCCCGGTCTGAGTTCCATCATTCCTCCGGTGCCCGCAGCGTTGCGGGCTGAGGCTATTATCTGATACACTCCCCTGCACTGCAACACCCCCAAAGTGGTGCGAAAAATGTGCTTTCTTTCCGGAACCGTGAAGCAGGAGGAACAAACGGTGATTCTATAGGGGTATGAGCG
>REDM01000122.1 GCA_007693485.1 Spirochaetaceae bacterium | reverse complement strand
CACCACACCCGCGCCGTCTGGCACGAGGTCACCACACCCGCCTCCTGATCACCCGCCCGGCCCCTCCGTTGGGCGCAACCGTTGTGCGCAACCAAAAAATCGTTGCTCTTGCGGTCCCTGCCGCTTCCAATCCACGGGCGCCAAAGCGAAGGTCCGCATTCCCTTGCAAAATACTTGAAATTTAGCAACGTTACTGCTAAATTGCAGACGGTTTACAAGTGAAAAGCAACTCTCCGCCGACACCAAGCCTGACTCAATCCCGTCCCAGCACCGACCAACAGCTCAGCTACACCTTCCATCGTCACGGCACGGCAATTCGCTCACTCACCGAGCGCTTCGCACTCGTGTTCGTAGAGGGCCCCCCGGGCTCGGGAAAGTCCACGCTCGCGCAAACCCTTGCGGCCGACGGCGCTCTGGTGCAGTCGTTCAACCGGCCCGGCGATCGGCGCCGTTTGCAGACCGGGGCATCCGCCATCGTACCGAAACACCGAAAGGGAACCGCGCGAAACATCCTGGTGATCGACAACGCTGATCCGGTTCGGGTCTTGTCGCAGATCATCGAACTGCGAACCTGGATCGTCGCGGGATGGCGACTGGTCTGTATGGCTTCCCAACGCTCAGATCAGGTGCGACGAGCGATACGCGACCACCTCCCGTCACCCGACCATCGCACCGCTGGGGCTGACTTCGGCGTGTACGCTCTGCCGGGAATCCCGGCTCCCGACCGGATCGCGCTTGACCCGGACAGTTGGCCCTACTCGTGGCTGCACGGCGACCTTATTGATGCGCTCAGCGCCGAAGACGATCAGGCATCTGACCAGCGGCGGCTGGATACCGTCGAGAGTATCTGCTTTGCGTTCAACCCACCAATTAAACCGGCCTACCGAACCCGAACCTTTGAAGACCGTATGGCCCGAATGAAGCGGAACCTCGCAGACAATCAGATCGATGAACAGGCACTGGATGCCATCGCCCGGACCCCGGAACTCGAACCATATTATCAACCGCGACACTCCCGCCCCGACGCGTTGATGCGATTCGCACGGCTCGTTGCCCACGCCATTGTCCAACCGCTCAACTTCTCTGCGCTCGCTCGCACCTACGGCGTTGCCCCTCACACGGCAGAAGCCCACTTTGCGGCTCTGGAGCGCCATCTTCTGACCTGGCGCCAACCACCGTTTGTCGCTCTGCTCCCCTCCAGACCGCAATCCCGCCTGGTACGGCGACCCCGCGCGTTCTTCACCGACACGGGCCTTCTCCACGCCCTCCTCGAGGTCACAACCCTCGATGAACTGCTCGCCCACTCCCTTGCAGCACAATCGTGGACCAACTTCGTGGTCAACGCCCTGCGTCACCACTTTGGCCTTTCGCCCGCCGAACTGCCGTTCTGGGCCAACCACACCGGCCTGCAGGTCGACGCCCTCTGGCGCTCCCGCACCCCCGCGCCCGTCCAAGGCACCCGTGCCACCCCCGCCACCCACGGAGGCGCCCTCTGCGCAGCCATCGCCACCCTGGAGCCACGTCCTCGCCTCAATCGCGTACTCAGAACCACCTGCGAGCGCCTCCAACTCGACACCCTCTGGCTCATCACGCCCGGAAATCGCTCCTATCCCTTGAGCGAGCAGGTCCACGTGCTCGCTATCCGAGACTTCGCCCAGCTCCGAGCCCCGGCCGCTCCCGCCTGCGGTTGAATTTCCGCCGGTGTTGCGGCACACTACACTGCACGTAAGGAATACATCATGGCAAAGAAAATCGCCGTCATCGGCACTGGATACGTTGGGCTCGTTACCTCCGTTGGACTCTCAGACTTCGGCAACTACGTCGTGGGCGTGGACATCAACGCGAAGATCGTCGACAAGCTCAACGGCGGCACACCGACCATCTTCGAGCACGGTCTCGAGGAGTATCTGCAGCGCAACCTCAAGACCAAGCGCCTCTCCTTTACCACCGACATCGACAGCGCCCTCAAGAGCGCCGAGATCGTCTTCCTCGCCGTGGGTACCCCGCCCAAGGATGACGGCAGCGCCGATCTCACGCAGATCCAGACCGTGGTCCAGTCCATCGCAAAGAACATCAACGCCTTCCAGGTCATCGTCACCAAGAGTACCGTGCCGGTGGGCACCAACCGCTGGATCGAGAAGCAGCTGACCGCCGCCGCTCCCGGCAAGGACTTTGCCGTGGTCTCCAACCCCGAGTTCCTGCGCGAGGGCAAGGCGGTGCAGGACTTCTTCCACCCTGACCGGATCGTCCTCGGCTGCGAGTCCGACCTCGCGCGCGAATACATGGAGGACGTCTACCGCGCCCTCAACCTCATCCACGTGCCGGTCGTCTGGTGCAACCTGGAAACCGCGGAGCTCATCAAGTACGCCTCCAACGCCTTCCTCGCCACCAAGATCACCTACATCAATCAGATGGCCAACCTCGCCGAAGCCGTTGGCGCCGACATCCACGTGGTGGCGCGCTCCATGGGTATGGACGGGCGCATCAGTCCCAAGTTCCTTCATCCGGGGCCCGGCTACGGCGGAAGCTGCTTCCCCAAGGACACCAAGGCCATCGCCGCCACCGGCGACGAGTTTGGCGTTGACATGAGCGTCATCAAGGAAGTGGTGCGCGCCAACGAAAAGCAGAAGGCGCGCGTCGCCGACCGCCTCGCCTTCCTCACCGGCACGGTGAAGGGCAAGACCATCTGCGTTCTCGGCCTCGCCTTCAAGGCCGAGACCGACGATGTGCGCGAGTCGCCCGCCCTTACCATCGTCGAGCGACTCCTCGAGCTCGGCGCCGTCATTCACGCCCACGACCCCGAGGCCATGGCCAACTTCCGCTTCTACCTCGGCGAGCAGCCCGGCGACCAGATCCGGTACTTCGATACCAGCCTCGAAGCCGCCGTCGGTGCCGACGCCCTTCTCATCGTCACCGAGTGGAACGAGTACCGCAACCTCGACCTCGAGAGCATCCGCGAGCGCATGCGCGGCGACGTCATCTACGACACCCGCAACGTCCTCGATGCCGACAAGGCCCGTGACCTCGGGTTCACCTACGCCGGTATCGGCCGGTCCTGAGGCGCGTCATCATGGATCCCGCGAGAACGCCAGCCACCACGTCCGAACACCGCACCACCGTAGCGCGCTACCTTCGCGACGAAATCCACAAGCGGATCCTCTTCCTCGACGGCGCCATGGGTACCATGATCCAGACCTACCAGCTCGAGGAGGCCGACTACCGCGGTACGCGCTTCGCCGACTTTACCGGGCCCGAGGGGCAGGAGCAGAGCCTGAAGGGCAATAACGACCTGCTCACCCTCTCGCAGCCGCAGATCATCGAAGAGATCCATCGCGGCTACCTGGAGGCGGGGGCCGACATCCTCGAGACCAACACCTTCAACTCCACCTCCATCTCGCAGGCCGACTACCGCATGGAGCACCTCGTCGGCGAGCTCAACCTCGAGGCGGCGCGGCTCGCCCGCCGCGCCGCCGACGACTACACCTCCCGCACCCCGGACAAGCCGCGCTTTGTCGCCGGCATCCTCGGGCCTACAAACCGCACCCTCTCCATCTCGCCGGACGTCAACGATCCCGGCTTCCGAAACGTCGACTTCGATCAGCTCGTTGCCGCCTACACCGAGGCCACCCACGGTCTGGTCAGCGGTGGTGTCGACATCCTCATGATCGAGACCATCTTCGACACCCTCAACGCCAAGGCCGCCATCTACGCCGTGCTCACCTACTTTGAGGAGCACGGTTTCGAGCTGCCCATCATGATCTCCGGCACCATCACCGACCGCAGCGGACGCACCCTCACCGGGCAGACCGCCACCGCCTTCTGGTACTCGGTGATGCACGCCCGCCCCTGGAGCGTCGGCCTCAACTGCGCGCTGGGCGCCGAGGATCTGCGCGAATACGTCGCGGAGATCTCGGGCGTGGCCGACACCGCCATGTCCGTCCACCCCAACGCGGGGCTTCCCAACGATATGGGCGGCTACGACGACACGCCCGAGCAGATGGCTCGCGTCCTCGCTGAGTTTGCGCAGGAAGGCATCGTGAACATAGTCGGTGGCTGCTGTGGCACCACGCCCGCGCACCTCAAAGCCATCATCGACGCCGTCAGCGCCCACCCCCCGCGCCCCATCCCCGCCGCGCGGGCGCTCTCCGTCTTCAGTGGCCTCGAGCCGGTCACCATCGGCCCCGACTCCCTCTTCGTCAACATCGGTGAGCGCACCAACGTCACCGGCAGCCGCAAGTTTGCCCGCCTCGTCCGCGAGAAGAACTACGCCGAGGCACTCAGCGTCGCCCTCGAGCAGGTCGAGGGTGGCGCGCAGATGATCGACATCAACATGGACGAGGGCATGCTCGACTCCGTTGCCGAGATGCGCTACTTCCTGCGCATGATCGCCGGCGAGCCCGACATCTCCCGCGTGCCCATCGTGGTGGACAGCTCCAAGTGGGAGGTCCTGCTCGAAGGGCTCAAGAACGTGCAGGGCAAGGGCATCGTCAACTCCATCAGCATGAAGGAGGGCGAGGCCGAGTTCATCGCCCACGCCCGCGAGGCGCGCAAGCTCGGCTGCGCCGTCATCGTCATGGCCTTCGACGAGACCGGCCAGGCAGACACCCGCGAGCGCAAGGTCGAGATCTGCCGCCGCGCCTACAAGATCCTCACCGAGACGGTGGGCCTCTCGCCGCACGACATCATCTTCGATCCCAACATCTTCGCCATCGGCACCGGCATCGAAGAGCACGCCAACTACGCGGTGGACTTCATCGAGGCAACGCGCGACATCCGCCGCCTCTGCCCCGGCGCCCTCATCTCCGGCGGCGTGAGCAACATCTCCTTCAGCTTCCGCGGCAACGACGCCGTGCGCGAAGCGATGCACGCCGTCTTTCTCTTCCACGCCATCCGCGCCGGCATGACCATGGGCATCGTCAACGCGGGCCAGCTCGGCGTCTACGACGAGATCCCCGAGGATCTGCGAAACCTCGTCGAAGACGTCATCCTCAACCGCCACCCCGGCGCCACCGAGCGCCTCCTCGACGCCGCGCAGTCGGTCCAGGGCACCGCCCGCACCCGCGAAGAAGACCTCAGCTGGCGCGAGAAGCCGGTGGGCGAGCGCCTCTCGCACGCCCTGGTCAAAGGGATCTCCGCCTACATCGAGGAAGACGTGGAGGAGGCTCGCCAGGGTCTGCCCCACGCGCTGGCCGTCATCGAAGGCCCCCTCATGAACGGCATGAACGTGGTTGGCGAGCTTTTTGGCTCCGGCAAGATGTTCCTGCCGCAGGTGGTAAAGAGCGCCCGCGTCATGAAGCAGGCCGTCGCCCATCTGTTGCCCTACCTGGAGGCCGAGAAGACCGCCGCCAGCCGCCCCAAGGGCAAGATCCTCATGGCCACGGTCAAGGGCGACGTCCACGACATCGGCAAGAACATCGTCGGCGTGGTGCTGCAGTGCAACAACTACGACGTGGTCGACCTCGGGGTCATGGTGCCCGCACCCGACATCCTCGACGCCGCCCGGAAGCACAACGTCGATGTCGTGGGCCTCAGCGGCCTCATCACCCCCAGCCTCGACGAGATGGTCCACATGGCCAAAGAGATGCAGCGCGGTGGCTTCACCCAGCCCCTGCTCATCGGCGGCGCCACCACCAGCCAGATCCACACCTCGGTCAAGATTGCCCCGCAGTATGAGCACCCGGTGGTCCACGTCAAGGACGCCTCCCTCGCCGCGGGTGTCGTCGGCAAGCTCCTCAACCCCGACGCGTACGACGAGTTTGCGCGCACCAACAACGAGCTGCACGCCGCCACCCGCGCCAAGCGCGAGGGCCGCCAGGAAGAGCTCGAATATCTGCCCATCGCCGAGGCACGCGCCCTGCGCTACGATCCCGGCTGGGCCACCTACGATCCGCCGCGACCCAACGCCGTCGGCCTCACCGTCATTCGTGAGCAGCCGCTGGACGTCATCGCGCGCTACATCGACTGGGCCTACTTCTTCGTCGCCTGGGAGATGAAGGGCAAGTTCCCCGAGATCCTCGACGACCCCGAGCAGGGCGAAGAAGCGCGCAAGCTCTACCACGACGCCCAGGAGATGCTGAACCGCATCATCGATCAGAAGCTCCTGAAGGCTCACGGCGTCTGCGGCCTCTGGCCCGCCGCCTCCACCCAGAACGATACCATCCTCATCTACGAGGACGAGTCCCGCTCCCGGGTGCGCGCCACCATCGAGACCCTGCGCCAGACCAAGCGCAAGAAGGACCTCACCTACTATCTCTCGCTGTCGGACTACGTCGCCCCCGAAACCAGCGGCAAACCCGACTTCGCCGGCGCCTTCGCCGTCACCGCCGGGATCGGCCTCGACGTCATGGTCGCCGAGTTTGAGAAACAGCACGACGACTACTCCATCATCCTCGCCAAGATCCTCGCGGACCGGCTGGCTGAGGCATTCGCCGAGTACCTGCACGAGGTGGTGCGAAAGGATCTCTGGGGCTACGCTCCCGAGGAGCGCATGAGCATCGACGAACTCCTGCTCATCCGCTACAGAGGCATCCGCCCGGCGCCGGGCTACCCCCCGTGCCCCGATCACACCGACAAAAAGCTCATCTTCGAGCTCCTCGACGCCGGTCGGCACGCCGACATCGCCCTCACCGAAAGCTTCATGATGACACCCGGCGCCAGCGTCAGCGGCTACTACTTCGCCCACCCCGAAAGCAAATACTTCAGCGTCGGCAAAGTCGGCCGCGACCAGGTCGCCGACTACGCCGCCCGCAAGGCCATCCCCCTCGAAGAAGCCGAACGCCGCCTCCAGTCGGTGCTCAACTACGACTGAGCCCCGGAGGAATGCCATGGGATTGACCAGCGTTCATGCCACGGTATCCGGCCCGCGTGGCGAGCGAGAGCTCGATTTCCTGGTCGACAGCGGGGCCCTCTACACCGTACTCCCGCGCGAACACTGGATGGCGCTGGGACTGGAACCGCGCAGACGACTCGATTTCTCGCTCGCAGATGGCACCAGGATCTATCGGGACGTATCCGAGTGCGAGATAGCCTTCGACGGCCAGCGAACCCACACTCCGGTCGTCCTCGGAGAGGCCGATGACAGCGCACTTCTTGGTGCCGTCACCCTTGAGGAACTCGGCCTTGTCCTCAATCCGCTCAATCGCACCCTCCAGGAGATCCATCGAACGATGTGAGGCATCGGTATGCTGGACACTGTTTTTCGGCAAACTGGCCTCAGGGAGTAGTATTGATGGAATACCTTGTTGTTGTTGAGAAAACGCCGACCGGATTCTCCGCATTTGTGCCTGACCTGCCGGGTTGTGTCGCTACAGCCCCGTCTCGAACAGAGATTGAAGAACAGATTCGCTCCGCAGTGGAATTCCACGTCGAGGGGCTTCGCACCGATGGGCTTCCCGTTCCCTTCGCCGTATCGGAAGCGATTACCGCTGAGGTGTCCGAAGACGGACCCACCTACGGCTGAACGCTCCCGACTGAGCCCCGTAGAGCGAAGGCCGAAGCCCCTCATTGGCGACGAAACGGAGGATACGTGATATCTTTTGTCTCAAGTCGCAATCGTGGGAGTGTCGCGGTGCCGGTAATCAGTTCGTTCCTGGGGATAGCGATCTATATGTACTACAACGACCACTCGCCGGCACACTTCCATGCGATATACGGCGAATACGAAGTCGTGATTGAGATTGGTAGTGGCGTTGTCTCGGGCAGGTTTCCCCGACGTGCATTGCGGGCGGTGTTGGAGTGGCATGAGTTGCATCAATCAGAGCTCTTGGAGAATTGGCAACTCGCGGCCCAGAAGTTGCCCATGATGCAAATTGAACCATTGGAGTGAAAAGATGTTCGTCCATGTGTCGGAAGCGCGCTACATAGATGCGTACCGGATCTGGCTCAGATTCGAGGACGGGCTCGAAGGGATTGTGGACCTGTGCGATGAGTTGACCGGGCCCGTATTCGAACCCTTGCGGGACCAAGAGGTATTCCGTGCTTTCTCAGTCGACAAGACGGCGAAAACCATCGTCTGGCCGAACGGTGCGGATCTCGCGCCCGAATTTCTTCGAAGCAGGGTAGCCTGAGCCCAGCTTCCGCAGCCCCGCTCCGCTGAGCCCGCCCACCCCAGAGGCCCCCCGCCGCCCGCGCCCGCTCCCCGGCGCCGCGCCACAACTTCGCCGTTGACCTTTGCCGCGCGGGCGCGTATCTTTGGCGCACCATGAAAAACCTTGCCCTCCCGTTCGACAAGGCGTTCATCGAACGCGTGACCAAAAATCACCCGACTCCCTTTCACATATACGACGAGGCCGCGATCCGCGCCAACGCGCGCGCCATGTATCAGGCGTTCTCCTGGGTGCCGGACGCCACCGGAAAGCCCGGTGGCTTCAAGAATTACTACGCCGTCAAAGCGCTTCCCAACCCGCACATCCTCAAGGTGCTGCACGAAGAGGGGATGGGTTTTGACTGCAGCTCCGTGGCCGAGCTCATCATGTGCGAGAAACTCGGCTATACCGGCGAAGAGATCATCTTCACCTCCAACGATACGCCCATCTACGAGTACCAGAAGGCCAAGGACCTCGGCGGCATCATCAACCTCGATGACATCACCCACGTCGACTACGTGGCCAACGGGGTCGGCATGCCCGAGCTCATCTGCATGCGCTACAATCCGGGGCCGCTGCGCGAGGGCAACGTCATCATCGGCAAGCCCGAAGAGGCCAAGTACGGCTTCACCCGCGAGCAGATCATCGCCGGCTACACCGCCGCGCGCGACCGTGGCGCCCGCCGCTTCGGCCTGCACACCATGGTCGCCTCAAACGAGCTCAACCCCGACTACTTCGTGGAGACCGCAGTCATGCTCTTCGAGCTCGCCGTAGAGATCAAGGAGAAGACCGGCATTCGCGTGGAGTTTGTGAACCTCGGCGGCGGCATCGGCATCCCTTATCGGCCCGAGCAGACCGCCGTGGACTATCAGTACGTCTCAGACGGAGTCCGCGCCGCCTATGAGCGCATCGTCAAACCCGCCGGCCTCGACCCCCTGCGCATTGTCCTGGAGAACGGCCGCGTGGTCACCGGACCTTACGGGTATCTCGTCACCCGCGCCATCCATCGCAAGGACACCTACAAGCACTACATCGGCCTCGACGGCAACATGGCCAACCTCATGCGCCCCGGCATGTACGGCGCCTACCACCACATCACCGTCCTGGGCAAGGAAGAGGCCGCTGCCAACCACACCTACGACATCGTCGGCAGCCTCTGCGAAAACAACGACAAGTTCGCCATCGACCGAAGCCTCCCCGCCGTAGACATCGACGACATCGTCGTCATCCACGACACCGGCGCCCACGGCCACTCAATGGGCTTCAACTACAACGGCAAACTGCGCAGCGCCGAACTCCTCCTGCGCCCCGACCGCACCGTCCAACAGATCCGCCGCGCCGAAACCCTCGACGACCACTTCGCCACCCTGGACTTCGCCGCGGTCTAAGCACCGCGGTGTGACTGTGTTCTGGCCGCGGCGGCTTCGGTGGAACCACGCTGAAGCCGCCCGGTGGGTTCACTTCGTTGACACCGCTTCGCGGCTGCCCGTATACTCAAACTCATTATGGAACAGAATTTCCGCTACGAACTCGTCGGAGCGTTCGGTGACCCCATCGACGAAAACCCCACCGGAGTCATGTTTGAAGCCGCATTCGAGGCCCTGGGGCTGAAGTGGCGCTATCTGCCAATCCGTGTGACCGCCGACGGCTTGCGTGATGCGGTCGCCGGATTGCGCGCCTTTCACTTCAAAGGCATCAACTGCACCATCCCGCACAAGGTCAAGGTGATGGACTACCTCGATTCGGTGGCCGACGACGCAGCCATCATTGGCGCGGTGAACACCGTCCGTGTCAGCGGCGGGAAGCTCATCGGTGAGAACACCGACGGCAAGGGATTTCTGAAATCGCTGAAAGAAGATGCAAACGTCGATCCATCGGGCAAGCACGTCGTGGTTCTCGGCGCCGGGGGTGCCGCGAGGGCCATCACCGTTGAGCTCGCCCTCGCCGGTGCCGCATCAATTCTGGTGGTCAACCGCACCACGGAGCGCGGCAAGCAGCTCGTGGCCCGTCTCAAGGAGAAGACCCCGACATCCGCGGAGTTTCAGCCATGGACCGGAACCTTCGCGATTCCGGCAGGCACCGACATCGTAGTGAACTCCACCTCCATCGGCCTCTATCCCAACGTCAACGACAAAGCCGACATCGACTACGACACAATCACCGCATCCATGACCGTGTGCGACGTCATTCCCAATCCACCCAAGACGCCGTTTCTCGCAGAAAGCGCCAAGCGCGGTGCCACTACGCTCGATGGCATGGGCATGCTGGTGAACCAGGGTGTTGTCGCGTTCAAGCACTGGACGGGACAGGATCCACCGGCGGATGCGATGCACGCAGCGCTTGCGAAGGTGTTCGGCTGACGCCCGTACCGCGATCGCGATATCGCGATATCGCGGTGTGGCCGCGCTTGCGGCCCCGGGCGCCCCGGCTTTGCCCGAGGCGATCTCCCACAACCTGCAGCGCCGAATCATTGACGGTACGCTCACCCATAAATTTCGCGAATCGTATACGTTAACTGTCTAGTTGACCTAGACACATAACCGATATCATGCACATCTTTTCCGGCCCCTGGCCCCTGGCCCCTGGCCCCTGGCCCCCGGCCCCTCACACCGACCCTTCGGTCACCCGATTCGGGTTCTCCGCAAAGAACGATGT
>REDM01000094.1 GCA_007693485.1 Spirochaetaceae bacterium | reverse complement strand
CCAGTCTCGCAAAGCTCGCCATCGCGTGGTGCCTGAAAAACCCCAACGTCAGCACCGTCATCACGGGAGCGTCGCGCGTATCGCAGGTAGAGGAAAACATGAAGGCCGTCGACATCGTGCCCCTGCTTACCGAAGAGGTGATGCAGCGCATCGAGGGCATTCTGGGGACTCGACCTGAGTAACCGGGGCGCGCATGGCCATGGCTGAACGAACCGATGTCCTGCTCTACGGAGCCTACGGGTACACCGGGCGCTTGATCACCGAAGAGGCGGTTCAGGCCGGGATCCGGCCGATTCTGGCGGGGAGGAATTCTGCCCGGGTTGAGGCGGTAGCACGCGAGTTTGACCTTCCGTGGATCGCCTTTGAGATCACCGATGGACACGCGATCCGGGAAGCGCTCTCTCGCGTGCAGGTGGCGATCAACTGCGCGGGACCCTTCCGACACACCTTCACCCCGTTCATCGACGCGTGCATCGAAACCGGCGTGCACTACCTCGACGTGACCGGCGAAATCGACGTGTTTCACCGCGCCGCCGCGCGCCACGCCGATCTCATCAACGCGGGGATCATGGCGATGCCCGGTGTTGGCTTTGACATCGTGCCGTCGGACTATCTCGCGTCGTACGCAAAGACCCGCTTGCCCTGCGCACAGAAGATGGTGATGGCGGTGGGGAAGGTCGACGCGGTTTCGCGCGGCACCGCAACCACGGTGCTCGACCAGCTTGGCAGGCCCGGGCTCGCGCGGGTGGATGGTCGCATCGTTGAGGTGTCTACCGCATGGCACCAGCGCAAAATTGATTTTGGCAACGGCCCGGAACTCTGCGTCACCGCGCCGCTGGCCGATGTCTTTTCCGCGCACTACACAACCGGGATCCCCAGTATTGAGTGCTATGTGGCGCTTCCCTGCCCCGTGTCAGCGTGGGCACTGAAGGTCTTTCATCCCGTTCTGAAACCAACGTGGCTCCAGGCCTTCCTGCGTCGGCGCCTCGCCCGCATGAAGCAGCCGGGGCCCGACTCCGAGCAGCGCGCAGCCGGACGAAGCGTCATCTATGTGGAAGCAGAGAGCACCGACGGACACCGAATGAGCGCGGTGATGCGCGGCCCCGAGCCCTATACCATGACCGCCTCGGTGGCCGTTGCCGCCATCAAAGGCGTGCTCGCGGGGCGGGCAAAACCGGGCTTCCAGACCCCAACACCGGTTTTCGGCATCGATTTGATCTCCGCCTGCGACATCGAGATCGAGGACCTGGAGTAGGGCGGACCTCTACTCCGCGCGCTGGAATGAGGCTCTCGTGGCTCCGGTGGAGATGCCACCGTCCACCAGCAGGATCTGGCCGGTTATGTATTGCGACGCGTCGGAAGCCAGGAAGACCACCGCACCGTCGAGATCATCGGGTCTTCCGGGGCGGCGCGCGGGAATGCGATCGACCAGGTATGCAAGCCATTCGGGGTTTTCGTACAGTGCCTTTGTCTGTTCGGTTTTGAACCAGCCCGGTGCGAGGCAGTTCACCGTGATTCCCCGCGGGCCGAACTCATCAGCCATGGCCCTGGTCATCTGAAGCACACCGCCGCGGCTCGCGCAGTAGGGCACAATGCCCGCGTACCCGAATACCGACGTCACCGAGCCGATATTGATCACCCGTCCCGCAGGCTGCCCCCCGGCCGACTGCTTCAGAATGAGCGGAAGAATCGCCTTGGACACAAAGAAGGTTCCTCGCAGGTTGGTATCGACCACGGTGCTCCAGTCATCCCAGGTCACCTCAAGCACGGGCTTGCGGATATTGCAGCCTGCGTTATTCACCAGGACGTCCACGTGACCAAACTCACCCTCCACCGCGTCCGCAAACGACGTGATGCTCGATTCGCTTCGCACATCAAGTGCGAAGGCATACGCCGTGCCGCCGCCGGCTGCAATGGAAGAGACCGTGTCCGCACAGTCTTCCTTCTTGCGGGCGGTGACCGCGACGGTGGCGCCGGCGCGCGCGAGGGCGTGAGCCATGTCGCGCCCCAGTCCCCGGCTTCCGCCGGTGACGATGGAAATCTTGCCGCTGAGATCAAACAGATTGTCCGCCATCGAGTTCTCCTTATGGTTTCAGTACTACCTTGAGGTGATCGGTCGCACCTTCGTACAGCTGCTCGAAGAGCGCGGGGCCGTCCTCCAGCGGGGCAACCGCGGTAATGAGCCGGTCCGCGGGAATCGCTCCGTCCGCCAGCATGCCGAGTGCGGCCGGATACTCGTTGCAGATCGCGCAGCTGCCCTGGATGCGGATCTGCCCGGCAACCACCCGCTGAAGGGGGATCGTGATCTCGGGCGTGAGGTTGCCAAGAATGGTGACCGTGCCGCCGCGGCGCACCGCTGCGATCGATTCCGAAATGGTTGCCTGAATCCCCACCGCCTCGATGACGGCATCCGCGCCGCGGCCGTCGGTGAGCGCGCGGCAGGTCTGTGACAGCGATTCGCCGGATCCGGGGTTCACCGTGTGCGTCGCACCCATCGCGCGCGCAACTTCCAGCCGCGACGCGACCATGTCCGACACCACGATCCGGGTGCACCCCCTGCTCCGGAGCCCCGCGACGGTGGCCAGCCCGATCACCCCGGCACCCAGAACCGCCACGGTGTCTCCGAAGGAGACCGGCGTCAGGTCGATGCCGTGAAGGGCCACCGCAACCGGCTCGGTGAGCGCCGCGTGGTCCATGCTCAGGCTGTCGGGAAGCCGGTAGAGTACGTGGGCCGGCACCGCCACGTACTCGGCGAAGGCGCCCGGTTGACGATACTCATCGCACGAAACGCCCAGCACGCGCCGACCGTCGCTGAGGTTGTACCAACCGCGGCGACTGTACCAGTCATCGAGACGATAGAGCGTCGAGTCAAAGGTGACCCGGTCGCCCTCCCGCCATCCGCTCACCGCCGCACCAACCGCGGCGATGCGCCCTGCGGCCTCATGCCCCATGATGATTGGTGGAACCCGCCGCCCGGTGCTTCCGTCGTATCCGTGGATGTCGCTGCCGCAGATTCCGACGCTCTCCACGCGGATCAACACCTCGGTGTCGCGAGGAACGGGGGTCTCTACCGCCTGAACCCGCAGCCGGCGGTACTCTTCGAGAACGAGTGCTTTCATATGGCGTACTCCGTGTGACCTCAGGATGGTGCCGGTCGCCGAATCTGTCAAGGCGGCAACAATCGAATGGGAACAATTGAATTGCGCGACTTCCCCACCTGCGGTATCCTGCTGATATGCCCCGTCGTTCCGCGACCCCGGCGGTGAGGTTCACCGTCGCCTGCACGCTCGCACTTTCCCTTCTGGTTGCCGGCTGTGTTCCCGGCCCGGTGGCGGAGGGGGCTCCAGGTGCCGCCGAGGCGGCGGAGTTCTCCTGGCGTCAGGCCGAGGGGACCGGGATTGTGCTGATGGCCAGTGAGCATCCGTGGGTGGACCTGGTTCGCAGCCGCCTTCCGGAGTTCACCGAGCGCACCGGAATACCGGTGACGGTCGAGCTCTACCCGGAGGAGCAGTTTCGCGCGAAGCGGCAGGTGGAAATGCTCTCGGGCATTTCGCAGGTGGATCTCTTCATGATCATGCCGGGAAACAGCCTCTCGGAATATCACGCGCGGGAGTGGGTCGAACCGCTCGAGGACTTCATCGCCGATCCCCGTCGCACGTCCCCGGAGTGGAGCCTCGACGCCTTCTACGAGTCCGCGCTGACGGCAGCGCGCCGCGCCGGACGTCTCTACGCCGTGCCGCTCATTCTGGAGACCTCCCTGCTTGCGTACAATCGGGACATTCTCCGGCGGTTTGGACTCGACCCGCCGGAGACCATGGCGGAGCTGCAGCGCGTGGCGCAGACGGTCCACCGCGAGAGCGGGGGAACGATCGCCGGGATCACGCTGCGGGGAAACGGCGCTTCGGCAACGAGCCAGTGGTCGGGCTTTCTGCACTCGTTTGGCGGCGCGTGGGTTCATCCCGAAGGTGGAGCGGCAATCGACGCGCCGGAGGCGATTGATGCGCTGCGCTTCTACGGGATGCTGCTGCGCGAGTACGGGCCGCCGGGGGCCACGCGCAATGGGTGGTATGAAAGCGTCTCCCTCTTCGCGCGCGGCGAAGCCGCCATGATCTACGACTCCAACGTGTTCCGCTCTCACTACGAGGATCCCCTGCGATCGCGCGTGGCGGATAGTGTGGGATACCGCATGATCCCGGAGGGACCGGCCGGGAGGATTCCCCACATTTCGCACTGGGGGCTTGCAATCAATCCCGCGTCGTCCCGGAAAGAGGCTGCGTGGCTCTTCATCCAGTGGGCGTCATCCGAACCACTTGCCCATGAAGCTCAGCGGCTGGGAATTCCGTCCGCCCGTCTCGACAGTTGGGATTTTGAAGAGACCGACGCCCGCGCGGTTGAATGGACGGCCGCCTCGATGCAGAGTTACGAAATCGGGACCCCCTGGTGGAACCCCCCGGTGATCCGGATTGCCGAGGCTCGCGACGTGGTGGGGCGCGCCATTGTCGCTTCCGTTCTGGGGCAGGATGTCGCGCGTGCGGCTCGCGACGCGGCGACGGGGCTCGATCAGCTCCTGGACGAAAGCGGGGAAGGGGACCCGTGACCATTCGCCGGCGGATCTTCCTCACCTACATGGTGCTCATTCTCATTGTCCTCTTCTACCTCGGACTCGCGGCGCTCTCACAATCCGCCCGACTCGGAATTGAGACCGATCTGGGCGCCATGCTCGAACTGCGCAACACCTGGAGCGAGACCCATATCGCCCTGACCGACATCGTCATCAACTGGGACAACGGTACCGCCTATCAGCGGTTTCGCACCCGTCGGACGCGCTTCGATCGCCAGTTGGACGAAACCATCAGCCGGATCGCAGCGCGGCGCTGGTATCCGCAGATGCTTCAACTCCGGCTGGCCAACCTTCAGGACGTGTGGCGTACGGCGGATCGCCATCTGGAGCGGGTGGTCGCAGTGGTCGATCAGGACGAGTTTCGTGAAGTCGAGCAGAGGGTCCAGCAGATGCCGGGGCTGCAGCGGCTCAACCATCTCTGGACGGAGCTCCTTGAAGAAAACAGTCTCGCCGCCCGGCGGCACGCGTATCTGATCCAGCAATTGGTTACGGAAGTGGAGTTCTTCCCGATCTACAGCCGGACGGTGGAGGGCGTCTTCGATGCGATTCTCGCGGAGGCTCGACTGGTCCAGAGCCGCATCGTCATTCTGGAGCAGCGCGTTCGGGTACTGTTTTTTGGGGCGTTCCTGCTCGCATGGTTGCTCGTTTCGTCGCGGTTTGCGCTCTCGATCTCTCGCCCCATCAAAGCAGTGGCACATCGACTCACCGACTTCATCGGCCAGACGGGCGCGGCGCCTTCCCCTGCGGTGCGGGAAGACGAGGTGGGGATGTTGTCTGAAACCGTCGACCTGCTGGTCGATCACTATACCGATCTGGCCGACCGCGCCCACGTACTGGCACGCGGCGAGGTCGCCTCTCGGGCAGTTCGGTTCCCGCGGGCAGGCATCGTTGGTCGATCGCTCGATGAGATCGCACGGTACCTCAACGAGCTGGCGCAAACGAGCGCGTGGATCCGCGACGGTGAGTACGGAAGCCAGATTCGCGAACGCTCTCCCGACGACGTCATCACCCGGAACTTCAACATCATGTCGGCGGTGATTCACGACAAGATCACCACGCTTCGCAGCATGTTTGACGCGGTGGACGAAGCGGTCCTGGTGGTGGATGAGTCGCGAACGGTGGTGGAAACCAACGCGCGGCTCGCGGCGCTCCTGGGATGGAAAGGGGAGTCGGTGATACCGGAACTTCTGTGGTGGCAGCCGTTGGTGGAACAGCTGGACCACCTGATCGCCGCGGCGATCAATCGCGCCGAGCCGCCCACCGCCTACCTCAACGTGCGAGGATACCGTCGCGCGGACGTGCCGGTTCGCGTGGAAACCCGGGTGCTGCAGAACAGCGAGACGCACCGGTTGCAGGTGATGTTTCTGATCTCCAACGAGTCGTGGCGGGCGCGGGCGAAGCGTGAACGGGAGCGGTTGCGCGCTCAGGCGACGCTTGCCGAACTGCGCGCGCTGCGCGCCCAGATCAATCCCCATTTCTTCTTCAACACCCTGAACACCATCGCGCATCTGATCGAGACGCGGCCGGATCACGCAGTGGTTACCGTCGAGAAGCTGGCCCAGCTGTTCCGGTACGCGCTCGATGCAACCAATCAGGAAGAGGTCACGCTCCTTGAAGAGCTCACCCACATCCGCCGGTTTCTCGATATTGAGCAGTTGCGGTTCCCCGACCGCCTGACGGTCGATTTCCGCATCGATCCCGATCTCGAACCGCGGCGGGTTCCCGCGATGCTGCTCCAACCGCTGGTAGAGAACGCAGTGCGGTATGGTGCAGACCAGGATGGATGCGTCCGGGTAGAGATTCGTGGGCGTCTGGATGGCGATTCCATGCGGGTTGAAGTGGTCGACTGGGGAGCCGCCGATGTCGACCCCGAACGCCTCATGCACGGATCGGGTATCGGTATCCGCAATGTGAATCACCGGCTCAAAACGCTTTACGGGCGTCCGCTGCGCTTCCGCCGCAATCGACCGCACGGGGTCATCGCCGAGTTGCGTATTCCTGTGACGGCCGGTCCGGTGGTTACGGAGGGACAATAGGATCATGGCGTCGCACGAGGTCACCGCGGTCATTGTTGACGACGAGCGTCCGGCACGCGAACGACTGCGCCAGGCGCTTTCCGCGTTTCCCGAAATTCGGGTGGTTGCCGAGGCGGACAACGGAGCGGACGCTGTGGACCTGATCCGGGAGCATCGCCCGCGGCTGCTCTTTCTCGACGTGCAGATGCCGGGGCTCAACGGACTCGAGGTGTTGCAGCGCCTCGAGGATCACCCCATTGTGATTTTTACCACCGCCTATGACCAGTACGCGATTCGCGCCTTTGAGGTGCACGCCGTCGACTATCTCTTGAAGCCCTATTCGCGGGAGCGCCTGCGCGAAGCGGTACAACGCGCGCTTGCCGCCATGCCCGATCTTCCTGCGGCCCAGAAGCGACTCCACGCGCTGATCGCCTCCTGCACGCCAGTGCACCAGTATCTGTCCCGGATCACCGTTCGACGTGGGGGACGCCTCCTGGTTCGGTCGGTGCATCGGGCCGACTGTTTTCAGGCGGAGGACGGACTGGTGTTCCTCCGGGAAGAAGAGGAGAGTTACCTCGTCGACGCAACGCTCAACGCACTTGAGGTTGAGCTGGATCCCGCCGCCTTCCTGCGGATCCATCGCAGCGTCATTGTGAACCTTTCGCGGGTTGAGGCGGTTGTGCCGCTCGGGAAGGGGCAGTTCCGCGTGACGCTCCCCAATCAGCGCGAACTTCCGGTGGGGCGGACCCGCGTAGACGAGTTGAAGAAGCGCCTGGGAATGCTGCAGGCGCCCCTGTGACGCCTCAGTGACGCCTCAGTGGCGACGCTGATACCGTTGCAGCTGGTGCCGTTCATCCCCGGAAAGTCGCCGTTCATCCGAAACCGGTTGTCCATTCTCCAGAGCACGCTACGATGGAACCATATCCATGCATGCTGTAAGGAGGAATCACGCATGAACAGGAGAATCATTCGAACCTTGGTGGCGCTCTGCATTATGGTGGCGCTGTTCGCGCCGGGCACGGTGTTCGCGGGCGGGGCGTCTGAGACGCAGACGTATCGCATCACTGCCGGCATCGGTCTGAACGACCGTTCGGCACAGTACGAATCACTGGAGTTCTTCAAGGAGTTGGTCGAGAGCCGCAGTAACGGACGGATCCAAATGGAACTCTTCCATTCCAGTCAGCTCGGAGATGATCGGGAGATGATGGAAGCGCTGCAGCGCGGCGAACAGGAGATGACCTGTCCGTCCACGGCGCCCATTGCTCCGTTTGTTCCCGAGTTCGCCGTATTCGACCTTCCGTTTCTGTTTCCGTCCTATGAAGCCGCTGATCACGTGCTCGACAGCCACATCGGACAGTCGATGCTGGACAAGCTCTCGGACGTGGGAATCAAGGGGCTGGTATTCTGGGAAAACGGCTATCGCCACCTGACCAACAGTGCACGCGCCGTCCGGACTCCCGCCGACGTTCGCGGCATGCGCGTTCGCACCATGGAAAATCCCTTGCACCTCGACGCGTGGCGCGCGATGGGCGCAAACCCAACCCCGATGGCGTTTGGTGAGCTCTTCTCCGCGATGCAGCAGCGCGTCGTGGACGGTCAGGAAAACCCCTGGGGGACCATCTATCTTCAGAACTTCCCCGAGGTTCAAGGCTACGCCACCGACACCGGGCACATCTATTCGCCCTTCGTGCTGATGATCGGCAAAGGGTACTGGGATCGGTTGCCGGCGGACCTGCAGAAGATCGTGATGGATGCAGCGATCGAATCGCGGACCTTCAACCGCGAACTCAACCGCCGGTACAACGAAGAGTATCTCGAGCAGCTCCGTGATGTGATGACCGTTGTCGAGCTCACTCCCCAGCAGCGACAGCAGTTCCAGGATGCCGTTCAGCCGATCTACCGGCAGTACGCGTCCGTGGTTGGTGAGGAACTGCTCAGGTCGGTGACGGCGATGATCGACGAGTTCATGGCCAACAACTGATTGTGCCACGGAATTGACCGTTCCCTGAGAGCGTTGGCGAACAGGGAATCCCGCGGCCCGGGAGACCGGGCCCGCGGTCGATGCGCCCCGATATTTTTTGTGGGCGTATCGATCGCGGCGTGGTAAGATGAACCACCGCACACGGAAGGATCCTCCAATGAAAGAAAAGAGCGTAACGGAGATAGTCGCGAAGGGATATAACGCGATCCTCATCGCGCTGACCGTGACCATGTTCGTGGTCGTCACCTACAACGTGTTCATGCGGTTCGTCCTGAACCAGTCGGTCGGGTGGGCCGACGAACTCGCGCGGTTCGTCTTCATCTGGCTGTCGTTCCTGGGAGCGGCCCTCGCGTTCCGTCACAATGAACACGTCGGTCTTGGATACTTTGTCGCCATGATCCGTTCGCCCCGAGTTCGACACGCGATGTACGTGCTGCAGAATCTTTCGGTGCTCGTGGTGCTGGGATTTCTGACCTACTTCGGCGTGTTTGCCGCGCAGAGCGCGCGCAACGTCTCTCCCGCCCTCGGGATTCGGATGTCCACCATCTACTACGTGGTTCCCTTTGCTTCGGTTGTCATGTTCGGCATGGCTGTCTGGAAGCTGGTCGATCTGGCGCGCGGGAACGAACCGGATATGACCGATCGCCAGGTGGAAGAAGCCCTCGAAGAGTTTGCCCCCGGCTCGAGCAAGGAGTCCTGAGTTATGTTGTGGGTATTTCTTGGCGTTCTGTTTGCCTTCGTTGCACTCGGGGTTCCGGTGGTGTTCGCCCTTGGGCTGGCAAACATCGTCCTGCTGTTTCTCATGGACATCCCCTTCACCGTTCTCGCCGGGCGAATGGTAGCCGGAATGAACAGCTTCCCCCTGCTCGCGATCCCGTTTTTCATGTTCGTGGGTGAGGTGATGAACCGGGGCGGGATTGCGCGTCGACTGGTGAACTTTGCCGATGCGATCGTCGGTCACATTACCGGTGGACTCGGCCACGTGAACATCCTCGCGAGCATGTTTTTTGGCGGCATCAGCGGTTCCGCAATTGCCGATACCGCGGCAATCGGTGGACTGATGGTTCCACCGATGGTCCAGCAGAAGTACCCTCCGAGTTACTCCGCCGCGGTCACGGCGAGTTCCTCGGTTATCGGGATCATCATCCCGCCGAGCATCCCCTTCATCCTCTTCGGCATCGTAACCAGCACCTCCATCGCGAGGCTGTTTCTTGGCGGAATTATTCCGGGCATTCTCGTTGGCCTCGCACTGATGGTTACCACCTACCTGACCAGCAAGAAGCACGGGTACGGCGTCACGGAGGGGCAGGTCAAGCGGTTCTCGGTCAAGGCGGTGTTTCGCTCCTTCCTCGAGGTGTGGCCGGCTCTCACTATTCCTGTGATCATCGTGGGTGGAATTCTGGGCGGCATCTTCACCGCAACCGAGGCAGGTGCCGTAGCGGCGGTAGTTGCACTTCTGCTGAGCCTTCTGCTCTACAAGGAAATCAGAATCCGCGATCTTCCGCGGGTCCTTCTCAATACCGCAAAGACTACGGCCATCGTGCTCTATCTCTGCGGCATGGCGATGGTCTCCGCGTGGCTGCTCACCCGTGCCCGGGTTCCCGCGAACCTCGCAGCCCTCCTGACAAACATCACGGACAGCCAACTGCTCATCCTGCTGATGTGTAACCTGCTCCTCTTCCTCATCGGCTTCGTCATGGACCTCACGCCGGCGATGCTCATTCTCGCGCCCATCCTGACCCCAGTGATGGCGCAGGTAGGCATCGACCCGGTCTATTTCGGGGTGATCATGTCGATCAACCTGGGAATCGGCCTGATCACACCACCGGTGGGCACCGTTCTCTACGTTGCGTGCGGCGTGGCAAACGTCAAGCTTGAGCAGCTGGTGAAGGATCTGTTTCCGTTCCTGATGACGCTGCTTGGGGTGCTGGTGCTTCTGATCGTCTTTCCCGATCTGGTGATGTTCATCCCACGGATGTTCTTCCGCTGACCGGGCAACGCGGGCGGCGTCCGCGCGCCGCCTGCCCGCGCTGCGGCACTCTGGGACTGCGCTTCCGGCTGCGGTTGCCGCGGCGCTTCAGCGCGTGATACGCTCGTCGGCAATGAGTACCCTCGAAACGCAGCACCAACTCCGCCGATCCGAAACCGTTCTCTGGGTTGTGGGTGCCG
>REDM01000106.1 GCA_007693485.1 Spirochaetaceae bacterium | reverse complement strand
AAGCGCTCATACCCCTATAGAATCACCGTTTGTTCCTCCTGCTTCACGGTTCCGGGAAGAAAGCACATTTTTCGCACCACTTTTCACGGCTTCCGCGTGACGCCGCGACGCTGTATAGTGTGACCGTGACACCCGGCGCACACGGTTCAATTCGTCTTCTCGCCATAATCTTCACAGTTCTTGTTACGAACGTGGTAACGGTTCCTGCCCAACGGATAACGATGGCCACCGAAACCCCGCGACAGGGAGTGTCCGAGCTGCGCGTCCGATCTGTTCCCGATGATGCAGACGTTACCATCAACAATCGATACGTTGGACGCACGCCCCTCACCGTAGACGATCTGTCGCCGGGTACTCACCGGGTTGTAATTTCACGGTCGGGATACCGCACGGTTGAGCGTTGGATCCGCCTTCGCGACAACAGCATCTCCGAGCTTGAGGTAGCGCTTGAGCAGAGGGTGGGATTCCTTGCGGTTTCCGTGCAACCCGACGGGGCAGAGCTTTTTCTGGACGGCTCCCGGTTCGCTGATACCGGCAACCGTTTTCCGGTGGGCGAGTACACCCTGACCGCGACGGCGTTTGGCTATCAGACCGACGTTCGCCGTGTTACCATCCGCGAGAACCGGACCACCAGCATCGTGATCGCGCTGCAACCCGCCCCCTTCGCACTCTCCGCCGTCGCGATCACCAACGCTCGCTTCAATCCCGCCAACCCTGGCCCACGTGGTAGCGTGATGATCCGCTTTTCAGCGTCTGCTCCTGGCAGCGCCGAAGTGACCATTCAGGATGCATCCGACGTGCGATTCACCCACGAAATCAAAACGCTTACGGCTGAGAATCGGGTGTGGTGGAACGGTCGCGACCAAAGCGGGAAGCCCCTGCCGGACGGGCTCTATACCGTAATCGTACGGGCCGTGAGCGTCGATGGTGAGAGCATCATCCAATCAACGGAAACCGTACGAATCGATTCGGCTCTTCGCATCGGATATCGTTCGATGTCCGGCGGCGTAGCCGGGGCCCAGTTTTCACCCGACACGGTGACCCTTCCCGTGTCGAGCTATCAGATCAGCGCGGGGAGCCTCGGCCGGTGGCGAGTCGATCCCGAAGCGGTCTTTGATCGCGCCTCAGCGCATCTGGGGATCCGGGTTGGCGCGGGGGAAAAGTTGGAACCCTCGCTCGCCGCCGAGGTTGCAGTGTCGACTGAACGTCCAGAGACGCATCTTCAAGCAACGCTATCTCTCCGCTGGGCGTACGCAGATCCCCCTCCGGGCGCCGGGGTTCGGTTCACCGGAGCCGCACAAACGGTGCTCACCCTTGCAAGCGGACCGGGAACCGAGCCAATCCCCCGCGATACCACCGCGAACCATCCGCGATGGGCGATAGCCGCACCGGTTGGAGTCGTGACGGGTCCCATACGGGTGATCTTTGCGCCCGAGATCGCCGTATCGGACT
Source organism: Spirochaetaceae bacterium (assembly GCA_007693485.1). Classification (GTDB taxonomy): domain Bacteria; phylum Spirochaetota; class Spirochaetia; order DSM-27196; family PWMO01; genus PWMO01. The sequence goes on along the minus strand of REDM01000106.1, from coordinate 37,876 downwards.
CCCACCCCGCCGCACGGGGTGCCGCTGTGTCGGGGCGATTCCCCCTCGTCTGGGGATACGGGCGTGCGGCTGTCATCTACGACAGCGGTCCCACCGTGGCTGCGGTGTCGACCGCCCTCCGGACCGAGCCGTGGTTGCGTGACGTGACCGGACCGCTCTCGGTTGCGGTGGAGTATCACCGCCTGATTCCCAATACACCGCTCTTTCTGTCGTTTGTGACCGCGGCGGAGATCGAGCGCTCAGGCGCGATCATGGTAGGTTTGGGGCTTGGGGTGCTTCCGTGAAGATTGACGACCGAGTCAGAGGTTGAGGTAAATCACCACCAGGACGGCAAACGCAACGGTCAAAACGGCGGCGGCGACGTACCAGACCCATCCGGGAATATCCTTGTGCGGACGCGTAAGGCCCGGCTGGTCGGCCACAGAAACAATTTCCCAGTCCGCATCGGCCCGTGTTTCATCACTGCCGCCGCCCCCTGCGTATCCACAGCGGGGGCATCCATGCAGAAACATGCGCGCATCGTCGGTGTAGAGACACTTTGGACAGCGCACCGAAGAGAAGAATCTGCCGCAGGACCGGCACACCTTGGCGTCAGCGCGCACCTCGGTTCCGCAATTCTCACAGAAAAAGCGGCTTCTCCGCATTCAGGACCCCGTTTCGGGATTCCTTACCGCGCGACCGCCGGTGCGTGATGCGGAACCGACGAAAGATACATACGCGCGTGGTAGAACTCTTCGTGGCGTCCCGCACCGGAAAACATGGTTGCCACCTCAACCGCTCCATTGCGCGGATGAAACAACGGCAAATCGGCGGGAACCAGATCAAATCGCACCATAGCTTCCATCAGAAAGGCGTCGCGTACGTAGGCACCGATAACAAGCGGATCGGCCACTCCATCGCGCCAAAGCAGAACCCATCCGGACGCACTGGTAACCGGAATCTCGACCGTGAATGCAGACCGATCAACGCCTCGATCGGTAAAAAAATAGAAAAGCAGCGATGCGCCGGCGGCAAACTCGTCGTGGACCGACGCCTTCACGTAGACGGCCCGGTCGCTGGTTACGGCCTTCACTGTATCCAGCCGGGTTCCTCCGCGCCCCCAGAAGAGCGCATCCGAAATCGCAGCTGAACGCGATTCGGACTCGGTCTTGAGGCGGAAACTACTCGGTTCGATCGGGCGTGCGAACCGCGCCAGTGGCGCAATCGGCTCCCAGTCCAGGTAGCGGTTATCGAGAAGAACCGGCTCGGTGCCCAGACGTGCCTGCCACGGCCGCAGCGTCACTACACTACCGTCTTCGGCCGTGAGCACGCTGTCGCGCGAAACCAGGACTGTTCGGGCGCCGGGAGCAATGGGGACAACCACAACCGGCCACGAGGACCTACCGGGATAGACGTAGACTCCAACGAGCAGATCGTCCGCACGCGTGCCGGGAAGCGGCATGACGCCGTGCGCGGGGACCATGTCGGTGAGCGCCGTCGCCGTAGCAACTACGTCGGCAGCACCCTGCAGCGACCTCTGGATGGTACCATGGCGATCGGTCCCTGCTTCCACCACCACAAAATGGAAGGCGACGTCTTCCTCGTTCTGCACGGCAACCTGCCACGTGCTCGCGCTTGCTGCCACGAGGGCAAGCAGAATGAACGGAATAAGGTGTTTCATATCCACAATATCGGCACCTTTTTGCAGAGTCTTCCCAAAACCTCGGCTACTTCTTCCTGATCGCCAAGATGGTCAGATCGTCGTACTGCTCATCTTCTCGCAGATAACTGTAGAGCCGGTAGGTGCTGCTGCGCTCTTCCTCGTCGCGCTCGACCGGGTGGTGAAAGAACTCGCTGTATTGCTGGAAGTGCAGCTTGAGAAAATCATCAACAACCGCGTCAATTCGTACCCGATCGTCACGACCAGCGCGGGGATCCGGCACCAGACGAAATACCTTCTCGACCGCAATCAGCGCCATAACCATGTTTTCCGCCGTTGGTTCCAACCGCGAGAAATCAAATACCAGCTCCTCGTCGCGCGGGTCGAGGAGCTTGCGCATGCGATAGCGGGTCTGGTTCTGTACCGCGTGGACTGCTTCGTGAATCCGCGCGATGCCGAACTCTTCGTCATCCACACCCTCACCGTGCGCCTCGGGCACCCTGCCTGCAGCCTTATCGGCTTCGGTAACCGCGTATATCGAGTAATCGCGGGCGCGAAGCCGTCGCTTGCTTTCTTCGACACCGTCGGTGAAGAACAAAAGAACGTCACCGCTTTTTAACGAGATGCGCGCTTCAGGGAAGCCATTGGGCAGCATCATGCTGGGGAACACCCCTGCGGCCGGAGCGTCGGGCATGGTGTGCTGCACGACCCGTTTCGTTGCCGCCTCGGCAATGTGGAGCTGATTGTCTCCCGCGTTCGCCAGTATCAGTTCGCCCGACACAATGTCGAGAATTCCAAGCGTGAAGGCGGCAAACTTCCCCTTGAAGCCCATCCCCTCAAGGGTGTCGTTGATCTGCACCACCAGGTCGGAGAGTTTCCCACGGGTCCGGGTAGCCGACCAGTCGCGGAAATAGATTCCGAAGATCGTTGCCACCTGCACCATGATGAGGGCCGCGGAGACACCCTTGCCGGACACGTCGCACTTGATGATGGCGTAGTGACGGTCGTCGAGCTTCACGTAGCTGAAATAGTCTCCCGACACGCCTTTGGCACCTTCGTAATAACCCGCAAACTCGGCGGTCTCAAAATCCTCGAACGCCGTGGTGAGCTTTTTCCCGCCCTCGGTCTTCAGCGGGATGAACATCTGCTGAATCTCTTTACCCATGACGAGATCCTTGTTGGCCTCCGCGGCGCGGACAAGGCCAAGTGTCATGGAGTTGATAGTGTCGGCCAGGACCGACAGCTCGTCACGCGACTTCACCTCGACGAGGTGGTCGGCGAGTTTCAGCTTGTTCTCCGTGTCCCGGATCACTTCGACCCCGCGTACCAGCCGCCGGATCGGAATAACAACAATGGTGGCCAGCAGCATCGCACCGACGATACCGGCGATGACTGCGCCAAGGGCAACGATTGCGGTACTGATGATCAGTTCGCGTTGGCCGTCGGCGATTTCCGCGAGGATGAGGTCGGTCGAGACACCCATCCGAACCACACCGCGCACGTAGCGCGCAAGGTTTGGGTCCTCTCCTGGTTGCAGAAAGACCACCGGTCGGTAGAAGAGGAACTCGCGATCCTCGCGGCTGAGATTTGCGGGATCGAACGACGGAATGCTCTCGACTCTCGAGCCCACTTCGGTGAGCACTCGCGTGATCTGCCGCCGGATGTCACGCTCGGCGTTGTTGAGCTCGAGCAGTCGAGGATCGTCGTCAGCAACGCCGGCGCCAAATAGCTGCGTGAGCTGTGCGGTTACCTCATCGAGTTGCTGCGGCGCGTCACCCAATGAGACCCGGGCGAGTTCGTTGAGTTCCGCCTCGAGGTCAGCGAAACGGTCGGCGACCGCATCCTCCAAACGGGACACACCGGGAACGAAGGTAGGGGTATCAAGGCTGCGCTCCAGCGACTCCAGCAGATCGTTCCCGTTACCGCCTCGCACGATGGGATCGTTGGTTGCCCAGACTGCGTCAAAACTTCCGCGATCGGAAGCCAGTCCGCTGATGGTGATAAAACTGACCTCGGCCATGACGTCGCTTTGATCGGCGAGAATTTCCAGGTCGATGCGGTTCCCCGCCGGGCTTACCAGCAGCTGTTCGGCGCGGCTGGTTACGCTCTCGAGCAACACTTCGATCCGCTGCTGCAGGCCGCGCGCCAGAATGCTCTCCTGCCGGGCGATCGCCGCGCTGCCCACAAAGAAGGCTACGGCAAACACCACTGAGGCGACCAGCACCACAACAAAAAACGCGAACTTGATTCGCAGCCCAAGACCCTTTCGTTTCATCTGCATCACCTTTTGTGCTCGAACTTCCCTCGGCAGTGCCCGACCGGTAATCAGCGCCCGCGCTTCGAGCTGCAGCATCCGCCCTTCCTGTACCAGAGCGGTGATTCTGGTGGTCGAGAAGAGCATCGCCATCGCCATGAACAGGAGCACCAGCCAGGTCACCGCGTCACCCGCAGCAAACGACCAGAGACTTCGCGTTGCGGTCGAGAGCCTCGGTGCGTACCGGACCGTGAAATCACCAAACGTCACGGTGCCGCTCGCCTGGAATGAGATGGGCCGCGGCGAGAAATAGAGCCCGCGGCCCGAGTGGTCTACACCGATCCGGTACTCACCGGTCGCAATCAGATCGATCAGAAGATTGGAAATTGCGCGGTCGTCACGAACCGTGAAGTCACCGTCGGCTCGATGAAAGACGTAGTCAAACGGTTCGGCTCCGTCGCGATCAACCACAATTCGCTCCACCACGCCGTTTGAAGTGAAGCCGCGTCCGGCTATCTCCACCAGGTAACGACCGAGTCGATCCTGATTGGCGGTGATTGAGTGAACCTCCGTGACAGGGATGTACCGGTTAAGGCGAAGCGCGAGTCGCTGCGGCTCGCCCACGTTCCCAACCTCATCGATGGCAGCAACGGAGAGAACCCAGAGTCCATTATCGATGTTGCGCACGGAAAACGTGGTTCCGCGCGTCTGGATGGCCGGAGGTGGGCTGCGCAACGCGACCGTTTGGGGGTCGATTGGTGCGCCCGACGGACCAACTCGCTGCATGGTCAGCGTATAGCCCGCCACGTCGTCGTCATCCGGCGGATCCCAGGCGATGGTAAACGTGTTGGACGGAAGGAAACCCGCCGCATCGGTCTGCGGTTCCACAAAGGCGACCGGGCCTGGCGGCGTAGTGTCGCGGTCAAAGACAACCGTCGCCGGCTCGGACCAGTTCCCCGCGCGGTCAGCGGCCCGAATCCGGAAGTACCACCGCCCGTCCTCGTCGGTGGGAAGCGTGGCAGTGCGAACCTCATCGCTGATCATGAGCTGTTGCGGCACCGCAGTGGTTGGGCTCCGCGACCAGACATAGCTGTATCCCACAACGCCGGAGGGATCGTCGGGCGGTGTCCATCGAAACGACGCGACTTCCTGATTGGTCCGCCGACCAATCACGAAGTTGCTGCCCAGCACCGCCGGCGGAGCAACGCGCTGATCGGGTTCCATGTAAACCAGGGCGACCCGGGCCGCATCGCGCCGCTGCTGCCAGAACACGTGCAGACGGTCGCGGTTTACCACGGCCGTGGCGAACGTCGACACCGCGTTTGCGGCACTTATCCCGCGCGATCGCCACATACCGCGCTCCTGGCCCGCGATAAAGACCCGCGAATTGCCGAAGGGATTAGTGAACCAGAGCACAAAGGTGCGTCCATCGAGCACCACAACATTGGGATAACTTGCTTCGCGTACGTTGGGCGTGACTTCGTTCATCGGTCCGATCCGCCGCCCGTTCCGGTCGATTTCGGAAAGATAGATGCGGGTCCATCCGAGGTCCGAGGCGCGCTCCCACGCAAGCAGCAACCGCCCGTTGGCGACCCGCAGCGCCGGGCGCTGATTGTCGAAAGACTGCGGCGCCCCGGTTTCCCACGGTGCGGTTGTGTCGGTAATCCGAACGGCATCGCTCCAGGTCCGCCCTCCGTCGTCGCTGTGCTTTGAATAGAGCTGATAGGTGATTCCCCGAAGTGGGTTGACGCTCTGAAACACCACGATTTCGCGACCGGCAAACGAGGAATGAGTAGGCAGAAAGCTGAACCCGATATCGGGATCGTCTTCCAGCGTTTCGAGCGAGCTCCAGGTCACTCCGTCGTCCGAGAATGCGTAGAGTACCGTCTGGGTGGCTCCGATGTTCTGGTTGGCAAAGAGAAGCAGTCCCCCGTCGCTGCGCAGGGAGAGCCGTGGGGATACCGCGGTCACTTCGGTTGCCAAGCGCGCAACCGTCTGGAAACTTGCACCCCGGTTGGTAGACCGAACCACCCGCGTCTCGGTTGGCGACTCCGCGAGTACCACAAAGAGTGTTCCATCGTCGGTCATCGCCATGGAAAAAACGTCCGGTGGTGACTCCCTCCGAAAGACAATCGGGCCCAGAACTCGTCGGTTCTGCTGCCAGCTTCTGCCGTCATCACTGACCGCAACCGAGAGATAGATGACTCCTTCGTCACCGGAACGACGTACTACCTCCTGAAAGACCACAGCCATCAATTCGCCGTTGGAGCGCGCTCGGGGGAAATAGGCCGATTCCGCTTCGAGAAATCGAGGCGCCTCGAAAAAAAGCCCCTGATTGACCAGCGAAAGCTCCTGACCGGATGCAGGAATCGCGCCTGCGACTCCCAGCACCACTGCGAGCGCGACCGATATGATCAGATGCCCACGACGCATATCAGGAGATCCCCAACCGGCTGGCAATACGCTGGCGAAGGTTCAAGAGCGGAGGATAGAGCCGGTTGTTCTCGTTTTGCAGGAGACGCTCAACAATCGCGAAGGCTTGAGCGATATTGCCTTCGACGAAGAGGGTCTCGGCCCGACGAAATTGCTGCTCATCCGCGGTGGAGAGCGCGACCGCCGCCTGTCCTCCGGTGCCGATTCGCAGCCGGTCGAGCAGCACCTTGGCCTGGTTGTTCTGGGGATTGAGCGTGACCGCTTCCTCCAGAATGTTGATCGCAGCCCGCACCTGGGCGAGCCCCCCGCCGGCGGACAGCCCCTGCGCCTGCTGAAAGAGCTGGTTCGATCGCGCGATCTGCGCCTGAGTGATGGGGTCGGGCCGAATCCCCAGCTCAATCTCAATCTGCGCGATCCGGTTCGCCAGCCCCGAAAAATTGGGGTTGATCGCCTGGAGCGCCTGCAGCTCAACCAGCGCCTCGGTGGGATCTTCGGTGCGGCGTGCCCACGCTTCGTTGACGCGATTCGCAAATATCGCGGCAAAGTTATCCGACTCGAGCAGACGGAGAATCTGCAGCCGAAGGATCCGCGCTTCCCAGTTATACGGGCGCACCGCGGTCACGTTGGACAGGTTTTGATCGGCACGGGCCAATAGTGGTCGCGCTGCAGCCAGCCCATCGGCGGCGATGAGGTTCTGCGCTCGATCGTAGTCGGTTTGCGCAAGGTGAAGATAGTTGCTCAGCACCGGATACAGCGGCTCGGTCTGAACCAGCGTTCGCCTCCCCTCCATGGTGAGGGCGGCGGTGACAAAGCGGTCGAGCCGCTCGATTTCCGGGTTGGGGTCGACGTTGGTGCGAGCCCAGGTCTGGCGTGCCTCGTCCAGAACAGAGCGCGCCTGGCGAAACTGCTCCTGTCGGTACAGCGTATCCGCCTGATCGATGAGACGGCGAACCGCCTGCACGATGAGCTCGTTCTCAGCTTCCTGCAGCCGAACCCCGAGGGCAACGACCCTCTGGTCGGCCTGGGCACGAAACGCCGGATCCTGCTGCACTTCCAGGGATTCGAAGAAGCTGTTTCGCGCTTCTTCCCACAGCGTGCGCGCCTGCTGCACATCGAGCCGTGCGAGGGCCTGCTCGGTCTGGGTGGCAAACTGATTGCCACGCGCCCGCAGCTGGGCAGCGAGCGCGACCCGCTCTTCGGCACGGGCCGCGGTCTCTGCAACCGCCTGCTCAAGGGATCCAAGGCGGTTCAGGTACGCGCGAACCTCGGTAGTCCGATCGCCCACCTCCCCGTCGGCACGCACATACCCCACCTCCTGCTGGAGGGAATCGAGCAGTGATTGAGCGTCGGCGCGCAGAGCGGCCAACTGGGGAGTCGATGCGCGCATGTCGGCGAGGGCCTCCGCGGGAAACCGGAAGACTACTGCCTCTGCGGCTTCTCCATCGTCCTCCTGCGCAGTTTCGACACCTTCGATCCGCTGGACCGCCGAAGCATGCATTGTGCGGTTCTGCTGATACCCGAGCTCCAACGTGTTCAGCCGAAGTTCTGCGATGCGGCGAACCGCCTCGATCTCGGCAGTCCGCGCTTCTTCCACTGCTGCCGCCACACGCTGGCCGGTAATGCTCAGGTTTTCCTCCGCCGCCTCCCGCATCAGGTCGGGGGTATCGACCGGATACCGCGCGACTGCCTCCTCCCACCGGTCCCGGGCTATATCGAGCGCCGCTGCAACCTGCGCCAGCTGGGTTCGCCTGACCGCAAAGCCCGCCGCGTCGGTGTCCGCCCGGGCGAGCGTCGCGTCGAGGTCGGACAGGGCGGCGGCGAGCGCAGCAGCGGTACGCGCGGCTTCGTAGGCCGTGTGGTGGTACAGATAGACCGCAAGCTGTGTGCTGCTCAACTCCTCAATTGCGCGATTGATGTCGGCGGGCGGAATCGGCGTTGTCGCTCCGGCCGATGCCATGAGCACGGCAAAACCGGCAAGCTCCAGCGCATCGTCAAACAGCGCCTCGGCATCGTCCCACCGCCGGGCGGAGAAGGCGAGCTCGGCGCTTGCCGTCACCTCGTCGGTGACCACCGCAAATGCATCGCTGAGCTCCCGCTGTTGATTCAGACGCATACGCTGCATCGCCCCGACAATTCCCTCCGCCTCACGGGCGTCTTCCGGCCCCAGTGTAAACTGCTGAAGAAAGAGCAGATGCCAGTCAACCGGATCGTCGGGGAAGAGGGACGGCACCGTCTGCCGCACGTCGGCGACTGTCAAACCCGCGCTCTCTACCCGGTCCTCCGCTTGTCTCCCCTCTCCGTGCAGGGTGACAAACCGACCCACCGCGGACCCGATTCCTTCGAATGCACGAGCCTCCACAGCGCCGGATAGCTGCTCGTACGCTGCGACCAGCGGGGGAGCTCGGTCCGAGAAACGCCGCGCTTCGGCTTCAATCTCGGCAATCGCCCTGTTAACCGATTGCGCAACCAACACGGGATATCCACGCTCTTCAAACTCGGGTTTCTGGAGAATAAACCCCGAAAGGTAACGCTCCACCGCGTCGAGGTAGCGCCCCTCGGCCAGCAGCGCCCGCGCCTCTCGAATGATCCTCGACGCAACGCTCTGATCAAACGCAAGCTGAGCGATGATACGAGCGTAGCGCACCTGCGACGCGATACGCTCGTTGGGAAAGCGATCGAGCTCTTCCATCTCGCTGATGATGTCCAGGGTGGTTTCGATATCTTCGGGACTGGTATTGAGGTGTACGATCAGACGCTCGAGCAGCTCATTATACTGCTCCCGGATGGTGCGGATCTGGCGGAGAAGCTGTTCTGCATCGTCAAGCCGATTGGGATTCCGCCGGATGGCCCCCTCAAGGAGCACGATTGCTTCGTTGATCTGTCCCTGGGCAACCAGTTCACGCGCGGTCACGACCGGGTCTTCCCGTTGTCCCGACGCAAACAGAGACGATCCCGGCCCGATCAGCAGAAACAGTGCAGCCAATAGCCAGGTAGCGGATTTTCGAATATGTACCTGACCTGTCAGACGCTCCCCTCCCAACCAACTATATCACATATCGACAGATAAACGCAGGCAGTGTACTGCCGATACTAATAAGAGCATGGTTGCGCCAATACCGATTCACTACCCATTTTATGGAAGAAACGGCCGTTTTGTGGTACTTTTTACCCTGAGAAGAAAGTAATGAAAAAACGCGTCTTCGTCACAGCCATCCTTATCCTCACTGGTTCCGTGACGCTCTTCTCCTTTTCGCTGCCGGACATCGTTTGGGGTATCAGCGACTCGCTGGATACCACCCGGGTACGGAATACCGGGCTCACCGTGTTCCCAACCCTGGTCATTCCGATGGGCGGAGAGTACGAGGCGATGGGTACCGCCTACACCGCGGTAGCCCGCGACGCAACCTTTTTTGACGCAAATCCCGCAGCGAGCTCGCGTTTGAACCTGACGGAACTGACGCTGATGCACAATAACCTGATTGCCGACACCAGTATGGAATCGCTGGTCTACGCGGTCCGATGGGGTGACCTTGGATTCGCGGTTGGCGGCAAATTTCTTCACGTTCCCTTCACCGAGTATGACATCATCGGTGTCCAGCAAAACTCTGTGCGATATACCGAAATGGTGGCCGGAGTCAACGTCTCGTACAACCTGTTCAACTCGTTCAATTTCCATGGTGTCTCAATTGGCACCACGCTGAAGGCTGCCCACCGGAACATCCCCGCGGTGATCGCACCGGGCCAATCCGCCTTCGGTGTCATGGCCGATGTCGGCGTGCTCACACGGTTCAACTTTCTGAAATTCTACCCATCCCGCAGCCGGAACTTTTCGGTCGGTGTGACCGCGCGCAATCTGGGACCACCGGTTCTTGACGAACCGCTGCCTTCCAGCATCGTCGCGGGCATTGCCTACGCCCCACTCCATCCTCTGCTCCTCGCGTTCGACGTTACCACGCCGGTCGTGCTCTTCAGCGACGCCCCACCGGAGGAGATCTCATACGCCGCCGGTCTGGCAGTGCAGGTGACCGATTTTTTTGCCGCGCAGACCGGTTTTCAGTTGCGTGGCGGCAATCCGCGGATCACGCTCGGTGGACGAGTCAACGTGCGCGAGCTGGGCTTTCACGCAAATTACACCCTCGACATGACAACACAGACCGACCGTATTGATCGCTTCAGCGTGATGGCTTCACTCAATCTGGGGGATCGTGGACGGGCGGACGTGCAGCGCATGGTCGAAGAGTACTATCTGGACAGTCTGGCGGCATACGCAGCCGGTGAGTTTGAAGCGACGGTGATCCTCGCCTCGCGGGCAGTGGAACTCGATCCACGGTTCACTCCCGCACAGGAAACCCTCGCGACGGCGCAGCGTCTGTTGGACCTGCAACGGCAACTTGACGCAATCCGCCTCGGAGATGACGACTTCCTCACTTCACCGCGCGAATAGTCCGGTTTTTTTACGGAACGATTACTGATGGACGTGGCGCTTCAGCACGAGATAGAGGCAGAAGAGCGGAACGTCGGTTTTCTCGTGGGGTGACCAATCGGCCATTGTCCGCTGGACGTCGGCGCGACGCGTGGCCCGCATGAGCTTCCGCTCCTGCTTGCGGTAACGACGATCACGAAAGTTTTTCCCCAGGTAGGAGAGAACCTCGGCGGCCACGTCCGCGTCCTTCTCGTCAAACAGCAGCGTCTGCTGGTCAAGCGCGGGGACGCCGTTTCCCTCATGAGCGTGCAGGGTTTCTTCGAGCCGATGCACCAGCTCCGACTCCTCGAACACAGTGCGATCGATAGCGGAACGAATCTCGATGCGGTGTCGCTCTACCCTCTGGGAGGAAAGGTCACGACGCACCAGTGCGTAGTACGCGGCGATCGAGACCGCCAGCGAGATGAGCAGCTCATCCAGAAGCGGCACGGGATCGCGGACAACAATCGACAGAAACAGAAAGACCACAACGAACACCGCGGAGGCGGCAAGAAAGCGGACCAGAAAACGGTCTTCGGCGTTCCATCGGCGAAGCGCCCGGTCAGCAAGCAGGTAAAGTTCATTGCGAAATCCCGTCAGTGCCGAGACCGGCGGTTCATCACCGTAGAGCCCTCGAATGCGAGACGACTCCAGCAGGTCCACGCTCTCCTCATCCGCCCCGAAGGGATGAAAGAACATCGAGCTTCCGTCTTTTCGGTAGAGGTGAACAATATGTACGGTGCGCGGTTCGCTCATCTGCGGTGAAACATAGCCACGCACCGAACAACTGTCAATGATTCCCGGTGGAGCGTGGCCACCGCAGACCCAGGGACATCGTCCGCCCGCTCGGGTTTGTAATGAGTGTCTACCACCGCGGGTGGACGTCGGCTCGGATGTGGCGATCATAGACCTCGCGCACCGCCTGCATCTGCTTTGGTGTCAACGCCGGAAGAGCCGCCGCTCGAATGTTCTCGCGCATCTGCTCGGAGCGGGTCGTGCCCGGGATGACGCAGGAGACCTCATCAAACATCAGAATCCACCGCAGCGCCCAGAGAGCCAGCGCCTCATCTTCTCCAAACAGTTGCTTGAGCTCGTCAACCGCTGCGAGACCACGCTCGAAATCAACGCCCGAGAAGGTCTCGCCCTTGTCGAACGCCGCCCCATCGCGATTGAAATGGCGGTGATCGTCTGCGGCGAACGTCTGGGAAGCACGCATCTTTCCCGAGAGCAGGCCACTGGCAAGCGGCACCCGCACGATAATTCCGACGTTCGCCGCGCGTGCGAGGGAAAAGAACCGGTCCGCGGGCCGATGGCGAAACATGTTAAAGATTATCTGTACCGTATCCACAATGGGGAACTCGATCGCCTTCATCGCCTCTTCGACTCTTTCTACCGAGACGCCAAGAGAGGCGATCTTCCCCTCACCCTTCAGACGGTCAAACTCCGCAAAGATCTCCGGTCGATAGTAGACCTCGGTAGGGGGGCAGTGCAGCTGGATAAGGTCGAGGCGTTCGAGCCCGCTGTTATTCAGGCTATCCTCAACGAAGCCGCGCATCGCCTGAGGTGAATATCCCGCGGACACATGGGGATCAACGCGACGTCCACACTTGGTCGCCACATAGACGCGCTCCGATCGAGAGCGGACCACCCGCCCCACCGCCCGCTCGCTGGCTCCATCCGAGTAGACGTCGGCGGTGTCAAGAAAATTGATCCCCGCGTCGATTGCCTCATTGAGCAGCCGATCCGCATCGCCATCGTTGAAGGGTTGTCCCCAACCTCCTCCCAACTGCCAGGTTCCCAGTGAGATCTCTGAGACCGAGAAGCCGGTCTTTCCCAGGGTTCGATAGTTCATGGTGCGTCTCCTTGTGGTTGTGGTACGCAGTTCCGCGTCAACGCGGAGAGTATATCACATCCAGAACTCCCTGCCCCGAAGCGTGGGTGGTTGTCACAGGGGCCTGGTTGCGGTACAAGGGTGGAACCATGTTCTTCTTCGTCATCAAGAAGTCGTTCTTCGACTTCTGGGATCATTTTTTACCGTCGGTTCTCATTAATCTGGGCTTCATCGTGGTCATGGCCGTTCCCACGCTCGCACCGGGGTGGTTTCCCGACGGTGCACAGGCGGCATCGCTTGTGGTGTTTGCCATAGGAGTATTGCTGCTCTTCGTCTACACAGGTGCCGCCTCGCTGTTTGCCCGGGACATCGCCGACTATGAGTCGCTCGAGTGGTCGGCGATTCGCGGCTACCTCACGCGCAGCTGGAAGTACAGCGTTGCCCTTGGGGCGCTCTATCTGCTGCACGCATTTCTGCTTTCGGTAGCGCTGCCGGTCTACGTCGCGATGGGCACCGTATTCTCGCTGGCAGCACTCGCGTTTCTCTTCTGGGCCAGCGTGATCTGGCTGGTCGCGAGTGTGTATTATCTTCCCGTCGCCGCACGGCTCGATTCACGAATTCCCCGGATCCTGCGAAAGAGCTTCCTGCTCTTTTTCGACAATACCGGCTTTTCAGTGATGGTCGCGCTGGGGGCCCTGCTGCTCTCGATGCTCAGCGTGTTCACCGCGCTGCTCATTCCCGGGGTAATGGGAGTGCTGACCTGGATTCACACCGCAGCCAAGCTTCGCCTCTACAAGTACGACTACCTCGAGGCCAATCCCGACGCCAACCGCCGCGAAATCCCGTGGGACGACCTCCTCTTCGACGACCGAGAGCGTGTCGGCAAGCGGACGTTCCGCGGAATGATCTTCCCCTGGAAAGAATAGCGTCGTCTTCGCCGAGAACAACTGCTTCGCAGGGAAGAACTGCGGAATGTCATCAACCGGTGATTGACGAAGCAATCACGGTGCTTCGACGTCCACTTCGCGAACCACCCCGCGCCGGTACCATCTCGCAGCGAGATACACCAAGGGTGTGTCCGCGACCGCGACGATCACTTTGAGCACGTAGGTCGTGAGCAGGATTTCAAGCAGAATCGCCACGGGAAACACCCCCGCGAAGGCGGCAAGCGTGAACACCAGCGAATCTACGAGCTGACTCACCAGCGTACTGAGGTTGTTCCGAACCCAGATGGTTCGGTCACCGGGAAAGATCTTCCGCCAGAACGCGTACGCCCATACGTCGTGCATCTGAGACACCGCGTATGCAATCAGGCTGGCCGCCGCGATCCGCGGCAGAAAGCCAAAGATTGTCACCATGCTCTCGTGCGCGAAGTCCTGGGCCGACGGGGTAAACATCAGCGCCAGGTTCATCAGCACGGTAAACCCGATGATGGCGAGAAACCCAAAAGAGACCGCACGTCGGGCGGCGCGGCTTCCGTAGTTTTCCGACAGGATGTCGGTCACCAGGAACGAGCCCGCGTAGGCGATATTGCCCAGTGTGGCTGTCAGCCCAAAGAGCTCGATTGTTTTTACCACCTGGATGTTGGCAACGATGACAGCCAACACCGTCCACGCGTAGAGCCCTGTCGCGCCAAACCAGCGGTAGACGACGAGAATCAGCAGAAAGTTGGCCAGCAGCAGCGCCAGCCAGAATAGTTCGTTACTCACGATGCGTACGATGCTCCTTCGAAGGACGGCAACCCGTCGAACTCAGATCAGATATACCCGTCGAGAACCCGGTCAAAAGGTTACTTCCGCCCATTCGGCAATTCCCGTGGGGCTGTCTGGGACAATGATCTCGCCGGCGATGATGCGGGTCCTCAGCGTTTCCAGTTCCTCGATATGTGGCTCGATGTTTTCACGGTTGAACTCATTGACCGCAACACCCACCCCGCCGTCTTCGAGTCCCAAGCTGATGGAACCACCTTCGAGTCGCCCCTCACCGTTGATCAAATCGCTTGACAGCAGGAATACCGCTCGATCAACGCGCTTGAGCATTGATGTGATGATTCTCTCGCCAATTGCCCGCTCGAGAGCCGTATCCGCGACCGCATAGCCGAGCGCCTGATCGAAGTCGGTGCCAATTGCCCAGCGCCCACGGTCGTACGCGGCTTGAAAGAGACCCGAACCAGAACTTCCGGCTGCATGGAAAACACTATGCGCGCCCTGATCGTACATTTCCAGCGCAATCCGCTCTGCAGACTGAGGATCGTGGAACGCGGTGGGATCCTGGCCGATATACTGCGCCAATACCATACCGCCGGCTCGTAAGGCCGCGTTGGTGTACATTGCCCCGGCGGCAAATCCGCCGTGAAACGTGTGAATCAGCGGGATATCCATCCCACCAATGAACCCAACGCGTGCATCGGTATTACGGGTCAGAATACCCGCGAGTGCACCCACCAGAAACGAGCCCTCGTGTTCCGCAAAGGAAACACCGGTGACGTTGCGGTCTGCCCCAAGGTCCGGAACCACGGCGTCAATCAGCGCAAAGTGAGTGTCGGGAAAGTCCTGTGCAATCCGGTCCACAGCGTCAGTAAACGCAAATCCAACCCCGAATACCAAGTCGAAGCCGTCTTCCCCAAATGAGCGCAGCAGCTGCTCCCGATCTTGGCCTCCAGCCTGCGGTTCCACGTACCGAAGCTCAACGAGATCGCCAAAGTTGACTGCTTCAGGATCGTTGGCAATGAATCCACCGAACTCCTGCGCCACCAGAACCAAACCTTCGTAGGCCAAATCGTTCTGCGCCATATCTCCGCGCCCACCGAGGTCGAACACGATGCCGATTCGATACTCCGCACTGGTCGCGTCGGCGGTGGCCCGCCCTTCACCGCACCCGGTAAAGAGCATCGCAGCCGTAACGGCCACAATTGCCGGCACTACCCATCTTTTCATTCTGCCCCTCCATCGTGGCGGCGTCTGCAACCGCCTTTCCTGCCTGCGCCCTCTGTGTGGCTGCCACGGTATCCGCTTCCCCATGGGCTGTCAATCAATCGTCGAGGCGACACGCGCGACGTGCGTCATTGAGTCGACGAATGAGGTATTCGCGGTCGAGCTGCAGTTCCCGCGTCAGCTCGCGCATCTGCTGCTCGCTGATGAGATTCTCCTCCATGTACAGGAACAGGAGTGCTCGCTCGGCAATGCAGGAAACGCACAGAGCATTCGTGTTGATGCGTGCACCATCGCTGTCGTCGCCATACAGCTCTGCGAAGCTCGCCGCGAGGCGTGACCGTGGGGATCCCGACTGAATCGCCTCGAGTTCGCGACGAAGGGGATCCACCACCCCGCGCGACGCTTCAACCCCCAACGGCTTCAGCGTCAGGTAGGTATACTCCTTACCGGGCAGGTAGTGGTGATCGTCACAACGGGTGCAGTAGTTGGGCTCCCGGGAGTCTTCGCGTCGCGCATCTCCACCGACGATAATCAGTGGATCGAAGTAAAGAGCAGGACACTCCTCTCCGTCGATCAGATAGTACCGATACGTATAAAAGGAATCTTTCAGGCATTCCGCGTGCTCGCAGTAGGCGGTCAGTGGAAAGACGTCGGTTGCCAGATCCAGCAACATGCGGGCGGTTGCGTTGAAGATGGCGCGACGAAAATTGAGAATCAGCGTCGGAAAGATAAAAACCAGCCCGCGGCGCGCGGACTCCCGCTGGACCACATAGGCGATTCGTTCGTCGTAGAAAGACGCCTCGTCGATGATCCAGGTTCCAACTCGAGGATGTCGCGCGATTACCTCTTCCAACCCAAACGAGTCGCTGATGTGCGCGATCGATTCGCCGAGGCGTTCGTATCCGCCCCGGAACGCGAGTGCGTCATCGGGATAATCGGGAAAACGAATTCGGTCGAGGGCAGATCGGATGAAGAACACTTCGCGCCGGTCCGCACCGTCGGTTGCGGTGTACCGCGCGACACGGTCAGACTTTCCCAAGGCAACCCGCGAGTCGCGCCATACCCGCGACGAGTACTCGGTCTTGCCCGACCCCATCGGCCCGATCACAAGAATTCGTCTCGCCGGGCGGATAAAGTCAAAGTGGTTGAAAGAGTGGTGAATTTTCAACTCGGGAAACCCGAGGCTCTTCAGAAAATGGGCAGTTTCAGTGGATGAGGTACGATCAGACATGGACTCCCCTGGGTGCGCTCCCTCCTACCTATACCCAATCGCGCCCCGTTTCGCAACCTCACCCCGCACAGAGGGGTTGCCCCCCCGGGAAGAACCGCGTATGCTTACCCCAATATGGGAAAAATTGTACTTGTTTCGAACCGTTTGTCGACGTCTGTCGCGATGTCCGCCGGAGGCCCCGAGTTTGCCCCGAGCATGGGAGGCCTCGCGACCGGGTTGCTTTCGCTCCACGAGCAGGAAGACAGCCTCTGGGTTGGTTGGAGCGGCATACCATCGGACAGTGTGAGCACCGAGACCGAAACCGTGATTGCACAGCGATTACGCGACGAACACAAGAGCGTCGCCGTCCCCCTCTCCTCTGACGAAATCGAAGACTTCTATTACGGATTCTGCAACAACATAATCTGGCCACTGTTCCACTACTTCCCCACGTACGCCGATTACGAGACGCGGCTCTGGGATCGATACCGGCAGGTAAACGAGAAATTTGCCCGCGCGGTGCTCGAGGTTGCCGACGACGACGATACCATCTGGGTGCACGACTATCAACTCATGCTCCTTCCGCAGATGCTGAAGCGCGAACTGCCCCACTCCCGAATCGGGTTTTTCCTGCACATACCGTTTCCGTCGTACGAGATTTTTCGCCTTCTGCCCTGGCGTGAAGAGATCCTCGCGGGCATCCTGGGATCCGACCTGGTGGGGTTTCATACCTACGACTACGCGCGTCATTTCCTGAGCTCGGTGCGCCGAATTGTTGGTGTTGAGCATCAGATGGCCAACATCAAGCACGATAACCGCGTCATCAAGGTAGACGCCTTCCCCATGGGAATTGACTACGAGAAATACTCCACCGCGGCCGAACGGCCGTCGGTGCAGCAGGAAGCCGAATCGATCCGCAGCCAGCTGTCCGGTCAGCGCATCATTCTCTCGGTTGACCGACTGGACTACAGCAAGGGGATTCCGATGCGGATTCGCGCATACCGACGGTTTCTGGAAGAACACCCCGAGTACCACCAGAAGGTGACGTTAATCCTTATCGTGGCCCCATCGCGCACCGAGGTACCCCACTACAAGCAGCTGAAGCGGGATATCGAAGAACTCGTAAGTATCACCAACGGAAGCTTTGGCACGATCGGTTGGACCCCGATCTCCTACTTCTACCGCCCCTTTCCCTTCGACCAGCTGACCGCCACCTACACTCAGTCGGACGTCCTGCTGGTGACGCCGCTTCGCGACGGCATGAATCTCATCGCCAAGGAGTACATCGCCGCACGAAGGGACTACCGCGGGGCGATTGTGCTCAGTGAAACCGCGGGTGCGGCGCGGGAGCTGGGAGAGGCCATCCTCATCAACCCCAACAACGAACCCCAGATCGCCGCTGCGATCCTTCAGGCGCTGGAGATGTCCGAAGAGGAACAGGACGAAAACAACCGGTCGATGCACGAGCGACTCAAGCGCTACGATATTCACTACTGGGCGGGCGATTTCATGGACAAACTGGAAGCCGTCAGCCGACTCCAGGAGTCGTTCCGGGCGCGAACGCTCACCGAAGCGGTGCGTTCCACCCTGATCGGTGACTATCGCGCGGCCCAGCGTCGGTTGATCTTTGTTGATTACGACGGGACCCTGGTGCATACCGGCTCGAAAAAGACCTCTCCCGACGACGCGGGAATTCGCACCGTGGGCCTGCTCGCGGCAGATCCTCAAAACGAGGTGGTGGTGATCAGTGGCCGTCCCCGCGAACACCTGCAGGAAGTGTTCGTCGACCTGCCCGTTGGCATCATCGCCGGTCACGGCGTCTGGTACAAGGGGAAGAGTGATCAGTGGCACCTGACCGAAGCAGTCACCAGCGACTGGAAAGAGATCGTGCTCCCGATTCTGCAGCTCTACTGCGACCGGACGCCCGGCACCCGGGTGGACGAATCCGAGTACTCCCTGGTGTGGAACTATCGCAAGGCACAGCCGGAACTCGCCGCGATCCGCTTGAGCGAGCTCAAGGACGCAATCACCAGCATCACCGCAAACCACGATCTCTCACTTCTCGAGCGGACCAACGTCCTGGAGATCAAGAACTCAACGGTCAGCAAGGGGCGCGCTGCCAAGGCGTGGTACGAGACCGGAGAGTGGGACTTTGTCATGGCGATTGGAGACGACTGGACCGACGAAGACATGTTCACCATGCTTCGTGCCACCGACTACTCAATCAAGGTCGGCATCGACCTCTCCCACGCCCGCTATTTTGTGGAGTCACCACAGGCGGTGAGAGAACTTCTGGCGCAGATTGCCGCCGCGCCGGACTGAGCCTCAGCCGAGTTCGGCGATCACTGGATTACGCAACACGCCGATTCCTTCGATTTCAACCTCAACCACGTCGCCAGGCTGCAGCGGTCCCACGCCGCTGGGAGTGCCGGTCAGGACGATGTCGCCAGGCTCGAGGGTGAAATTTCGCGAGATGAAGGCGAGCATCCTCGGGATGGAAAAGATCATTTGTGACGTGGACGCGTCCTGTACGGTTACCCCGTTGAGCCGGGTCTGAATGCGCAACCCGTGTGGATTGGACAATCGCGCAGCGGGAACCACCACGGGCCCAATTGGGCCGAAGGTGTCAAACGACTTACCCCGAAACCAGCCGGACCGATCGCCGTTCTGAATGTTTCGCTGGCTCACGTCGTTCATGCAGGTGTAGCCGAAGACGTAGTCGTATGCGTCTTCTTCACGGATTGCGCGCGCCCGGCTTCCGATGATGAGGGCGAGTTCACCCTCGTAGTCGGTACGTGGGTTCTCGAACCCGTACTCTGCGACGATCGCGGGCAGAACAATGGGCGCGTCCGCCGGGATGAGCACGTTCGGGGTCTTGGGAAATAGCACCGGCTCCGACGGAATGCTTTCGTCCATACCGCGAACCTTGACCGACTGGCTTTCAGCGATGTGGTCGGCATAGTTGAGGCCGAGTGCGATGATCTTGCTCGGTGCAATCTTTACCGTTTCGTCAAAACCCAGAACCGGAAGCTCAAACATCGGTGACTCCTTCTTGATCTTCAAAGGGGTGAAACATGCGATAGAAGTGGTCGGGAACGATGAACGAAATGGCACGCGGTGCGACATCGATGGTGACCGAATAGGCTCCGAAGGCGTCACGCTCAGCCGTCCGAAGTTCCCCATCGACGTGAAACCCAAACGGATCCGGAGAGGCGACCCGCATCGAGGTCAGCTCGTACCGTTCGATCACGCCGCGACTCTTTCCAAAAAGGCGCCGGTTGATCCGGTTGTGTCGTCCCGCCCAGAGCGCTACGATGTTCCGTGCAATCCAGAATTTCCGAGAAAAATTGAACACATAGAGATCCATGTTGCCATCGTTACACACGACGTCGGGACAGATCTTGAACATCTTCCCGTAGTACGGTCGCGTCCCGACCTCCATCATCGCCGGCTCGACCGTTCGCTGAATCTCCCGGAACGCAAACTCGGCGTTGACGCGGGTTCCCCGATAGGCGTATTTCCCGTGCCGCAACTCGACCTCGTATCGATGACGAAGCGGGATGCGCGGGTCGAAAAACTGCCCAACACCCGACACCACATACCGGAATCCACCGGAAGCGGCGACTTCGGTGCCGTCCGGCAGCCGCTTTTTCTGTTTCTCCCGTGCACGCAACACGTCGACGTCAAACCCAAACCCCGCGAGCTGAGAGTACCAGGACTGTTCCCCTGTCTGTACCAGTATGAGATCGACGTCGATCGTGTACCCGTGCAACAAGCTTTCCCGGTAGGTGGCAATCTGTTTCCCGATGCCCCGCGGAACCTCGTAGGAGTCCTGGATACCGTTCCCGGTCCCGCCGCGAAGAAACCCAAGCGACTTCCCGGGAAGTAATTCACCGTCGCGGCGGGCGCGCATCATCGCGTTGATCGCCATGTGGGCGGTTCCATCCCCACCCCACACCAGAAGATGCCGGTCCTGGCCTCCGCAGAAACGGCGTACCTCCTCTTCGAAATGGTCTGCACTGCGACTCTCGATCACGGTGGGAATGGAGACGCGCTTGACCAGCCGGCGTAGCGTCTTCACGTACTGCGGATACCGACTTGGATTGATCAGGAGTGTGGTTGAGGCAAACGGATCTGCCGGTGTCGCGGCGTTCAACGATCTACTGCGGGGTCAGGCTGCGTTGAATCCATCGAAGGTGAACAGCTCACACTGAATCCAGATGAAGTTACCGTTTTCCGACGGCAGGAGGAAACGAGCCGACTCCGCCTCTGCCCCCTCTTTGGTGAATACGGTCACCTTCTCTACAGCCAGCACCGGATAGCGCTTATTCTTGTCAAACAGCTTGCTCATATTGATGTAGTGCGACGACATGTGGGGGAAAAAATCTTCAAACGCTTTGCGCAGATCTTTCTTCACCCGTACGTAGAATACTCCGGTCTCCTGCATGGTCGACTCCTTGTTACCCCTGTAGTATACCACCTCATGCGGTCACCGTGTATACTTGGCGGCGTGGAATCCATCACTCAACGCATACGAATTGTGCTCTGTAACCCCAAGACCAGCGCCAACATCGGGGCGGTCTGCCGCGCGATGAAGACAATGGACATCACCCGGCTGGATATCGTTGCGCCGGCGGCTCCGATCGACGAACACGAGGTACGCATAATGGCGATTCACGCAAGCGACGTGTTCGACAATGCACGCCGATTCGACCGCCTCGAAGATGCAATCGCCTCCGCAACCCTGGTTGCGGGAACCACCCGGCGGATTGGCAGCCACCGCAGTCAACCGCGGTTCAGCCCCGAGAGCTTCGCCGAATACGCGTCAGGTTTCGCCCACGGAGAGGTTGCGATTGTGTTTGGTAACGAAGAGCACGGTCTCACTACAGAGCAACTTCGGCTCTGTCCCGTTGTCCTCTCCATCCCGACGTCCGAGGCGTTTCCTTCGCTGAACCTTTCGCACGCCGTGCAGATTGTCTGTTACGCACTCTTCCGTGCCGGCGTGCACCCATCTGAACGAGTCGTCGTCACCGGCGAGCGGATCGAACGGTTGATGCAGACGGTGATGAGCTGCTTCACCACCCTCGGATTCTTCCGGGTCTTCAGCGGCCGCGACACCGAACGGCTCTTTCGCGAGGTGTTTTCTCGGGCGGCCCTCGGCCCCCGGGAGGCCGATCGCCTCGAGAAGATGTTCCACAAAATTCCCTACGTGGGTGCAAAGCAATCCGTGGATCCTGACCGACCCAGGGAGGCTCCCGAGTGAGCGATGCAGCCGCGCTGTTTCCCGTGATTCATCGGGATGAGTGGCTGATTGTGGTGAACAAGCCGGCCGGGGTACCGGTGGAGAACGATCCGTCGGGAGACCCGTCGCTGGTGGACGGGGTTCGATACCAACTGAGTGCCGAACAGGCCCACTCAGGTGCCCCGCTCTTCCTGGGAATTGTTCACCGAATTGACCGACCGGTTGGCGGCGTGGTGGTCTTTGCGCGAACCGAGGGAGTGCTGCGCGATCTCCACCGGATCTTCCGGGAACGGGAGGTGGAAAAACGGTACTGGGTTGTGGTTGCCGGGGAGCCGCCGCAGAAGTCGGGCCGCCTCGAGGGCTATCTCAGCCAGAGCCGCGACGCAAACAAGGCGTACGTCCATACTGAGCCGGCCCGCGGACGCAAGGCGTCGCGCCTGGATTACCGCGTGGTGGGTCACGGCGAGCGGTACACGCTTCTTGAGGTTGCCCTGCACACCGGCCGCCACCACCAGATCCGCGCCCAGCTGGCCGCCATTGGATGCCCCATCAAGGGCGACCTCAAGTACGGGGCGCGCCGATCCAATCCCGGCGGTGGGATTTCGCTCTTTGCGCGCTCCCTCGCGTTTACCCACCCCGTTACCGCAGAGCCTCTGGTCTTCCATGCCAATCCTCCCGTTGACCCGCTCTGGGATCTGTTCCCCCGGTCGAATTTGCAAAATTCCGACTGAAGGACGAAACTGAAGCCATGAGACCGATCCGTCCCTCGTTGATTCTTACCCTCGCGGTGATCTGCTCACTGATCCTCTTCACCGCGGCGGACGCTTCATTCGCGGTACGCCAACCACCGCTGCACTGGGCCTCGTCGCGGGGATACGCCGAGATGGTTCGCCTCCTCCTGCAGAATGGAGCGGACATCGAACAGCGCGATGCGATCGGCCGAACCGCCCTGCACCGCGCGGCACGGCGACCCGAGGTGGTTGCCGTACTGCTGGAGTTTGGTGCCGACCCTGCGGTACGCGATGCATTTGATAACACGCCGCTGCATCTGGGAGTGCGCTATCGTCCGGTGGTGGAACAACTGCTGGCGGCCGGTGCCGAAGTAAACGTGACAAACCACGTCCACCGTACACCGCTTCACTACGCCATCATCAACGGGGAAAGCCGGTACAATCTGGGAATCATCGAGTTGCTGATTGCGGCCGGCGCACGATAAGCTGAGCGCACGAATAAATGGTCGCTGGGGAAGCCCCCCGGTCAGTACTCTCCGATAATCAGGAGCTCGTCAAAGCCCTCGCCCGATCGGGGGATCTGTTGTGAGACCGACAGATTAACGATGGCAACATCGGGAACCGGGAAGTCACGACCGGAATTGCGCTGAATACAGGTCTTCAACGGCGTATTGAGGAAGATCACGCCAATGCTCTTATGCATCTGACGTGCAATCTGCACGTAACTCTTGCGGGAGGCGACGGTGACGCTGGTGTTGTCGATGAGTACCTTCTGACCGCCGTGAAGGAGGTGTTCGAGAATACGTCGCTCGACGTGTTTCACGAGTCCCTCATCTCCGGAATCAAACAGTGCCTCGTTCCACGCCTCGCCGAAGGTGGTCATCTGGTGAAGACTCCGCCGAATCTCTTTGCGGTTAACGCGCTTTCGCCCATCTCGATTGAAGTAGCCACGCGAGAAATGTGACTTGCCCGATGCGGGCAAACCGCAGACGAGAACCACATCGAGGTCGTAGAACGGATCGAGCTTCACCCTTCCCCCCTCGGCCGATTCATACCGAAAAGTATACCGCGTGATCGGACGCCGCGCAATGTGTACGCGGCGTCGTTCGCGATACGACCTTG
The DNA here is from genome assembly GCA_007693485.1 of Spirochaetaceae bacterium. Classification (GTDB taxonomy): domain Bacteria; phylum Spirochaetota; class Spirochaetia; order DSM-27196; family PWMO01; genus PWMO01. The sequence continues at coordinate 14,019 of REDM01000106.1, read as the reverse complement.
TCCGGCCGGAGCGCTATCGGCGCCGTCCCTGACGTGAGAACTGCGCGTGCGCCGCGGGTCCCCGGGAGCGACCGCGTTGCCCCGGTTTCCCGCTGCGTTGCTTTGGTTGCGCGGGGGGAGCGTGCTCCACGTGAAAGCGGTTGTCACGGTCCACAGCGATTCGGTTCGCGATGAGCTTCTCAATCTGCCGAAGCGACTGGAGCTCCGTTCCATCACAGAGCGAGAGCGCCGCACCTTCGCTGCCGGCGCGTGCCGTGCGCCCGATTCTGTGCACGTAGGTCTCAGCCTCTGCCGGTATCTCGAAGTTGATCACGTGAGAGATATCATCGACGTCAATGCCGCGCGCGGCGACATCGGTAGCAACCAGAACCCGGGTCTTTCCGCCGCGAAACCCGGCGAGGGCTCGCGTGCGTTGCGCCTGGGTTTTATCACCGTGGATGGAATCCGCGGTAATACCGGACTTGCAGAGCGCCTTCGCGACGCGTGACGCACGATGCTTGGTGCGGGTAAACACAATAACCCGGAACATCTGCTCACGATCAATGACCTCGGTAAGCAGATCGAGTTTGTTTGCCTGTTCGACGAACATGACGGTTTGGAGGATGTTCTCTGCAGACATGCCGCCGGCGGTACTCTCCAGGAATGTCGGTTGGCGGAGAATCCCCGCGGCAAGATCGGCGATCTCCTTCGGCATGGTGGCGGAGAACATCGCGGTCTGCGCGTGCCCTTCGATCATACCGACGATGCGCCGCACGTCGGGAATGAACCCCATGTCGAGCATGCGGTCGGCTTCATCAAGCACGAGGTACTCAACGCGGGCGAGTGAGATCTGTTTCTCGCCGATGAAGTCCATCAGACGGCCCGGGGTTGCGGTGAGCACTTGGGGAAATCGACGAAGCTCGCGCTGCTGGTTTACCTTGGAGGCGCCCCCATAGACCACCGCGTTGCGGATGCCCTGGCCGGCTCCGTAGGCCGCCACTCGCTCGTCAATCTGCACCGCCAGTTCGCGCGTTGGCGCGAGAATGAGCACACGCGGATATGAGACGGGGTTGGCGCCACGACTGGTACCGTTGCTACCGCGGTTCTGCGCTGGAGCGCTATCGGACTCGCGCGCTTCCCGCTTGGGAGGATGGGCGGCGAGCAGATGGAGCAATGGCAGCACAAATGCAGCCGTCTTTCCGGTGCCGGTCTGTGCGGTTGCCAGCACATCACGTCCGGAGAGAATGACCGGGATGGTTTGAGTCTGAATTTCGGTGGGCAAGTCATAGCCCTGGGTTTCCACCGCGCTCAACAGAGCAGGCGAAAGGTCGAGATCATGAAACGTTGTCACTAAAGGTCCTTGTTGTGCGCACCCCGAACCAGAAGATTCGATGCGCCGGGATGGTTTTCGTGGAGAAATCAGAAAACACGCGGATTCACGGTAGGTGAGCGGCGGGTTCGTATGATTACAGCCGTACGATGGGAAAAGATACTACATTACAAAGCTGTTGGTCAACGGTGTGTTCCGTAGTATCTTTCCACCCATGATCAGGTATTTTTTGCATTGGGCGCGCACGCTCACTCGGTACGCTGTGGTGATCGCCACCGGGGTGCTTTTCACAGGGATTGGAGCGCCGCCCGTTGACGCGGTTGAGCCGCCCGCACGAAGTGTTCTCGTTCCGCAGAGCCAGGCCCCAGGGCGGATGGAGATCCGGGCGTTGGCTCATGCGTACCCCGACCGGATTTCGGAGACGGCGTTTCGTGACGGTGAGTGGGCGCTTCGCATTGAAGATCAGTGGTTCTACTGGGCAGACGGGAGACTCTTGCCCGAACACCAGCGTTTCAACAGTGCAGACTTCACTGGACTACGATTCTACAACTACACGACCGGTCCCCTGGTTTTTCGAGCCGTTGACTCCCAGACCGCCGAACGATTGCGCCAACGAAATCGCGGCGGCGCAACGCCGCCTCCCACGCGCTACAACGGTTTCCTTGACGCACTCTACGGCATCGCGGTGCGCAGCGACGGATACCAGCTCATCGTAACCACCCGCCTCTTCGGCCTGCAGACCCAGGTGCATCGCATGATCGTGGAACCGCTGCAGAGTGTTGAGCGGGAAGTGCTGGCGATTGCACGACACGATGCGGAGGTCCGCTCGTTTCTCGACGAGTTGCATCAGGTCAGCGGGTTTGTGTGGCGCAACATCGCGGGCACCTCATCGCGCAGCTACCACAGCTACGGGATAGCGGTAGACCTGATTCCACGATCCTACCAACGGCGGTTTGGATACTGGCGCTGGGCGCTCGATTCCGGGATTGAAGACTGGTGGGACCTCCCCCTCGAACAGCGCTGGAGCGTGCCGCAACCGGTAATCGACAGCTTCGAGCGCAACGGCTTCATCTGGGGCGGAAAGTGGCTCTCCTTTGATCCAATCCACTTCGAATACCGCCCCGAGGTGCTGATCCTCGCCCGCTGGCGCGACGCCGGGCTGCTCTAGGCACGGCTGCTCTGAGCGCTGTTACCGGCGCTTGCGCTCTACCGCCGGGAGAATGGTCTTTCGGATACGAACCGATTTTGGCGTCACTTCAACCAGCTCGTCTTCCCGGATAAAGTTGATCGCTGCCTCAAGCGGCATCAGACGCGGCGGGCTCAAAATCACATTGTCATCACGCCCCGAGGCACGCATGTTGGTCAGTTTCTTGGTTTTGCACGGATTGACGTCGAGATCGTTGTCTCGGTTGTGTTCGCCAACCACCATTCCTTCGTAGACCGACGTTCCCGGTGTCACAAAGAGCTGACCGCGCGGCTCCAGATTGAATAGCGCATAGGCCACTGCCTCACCCTGGCGGTCGGCAACCAGCGAACCAGTTGATCGTGAGGGAAAGTCGCCGCGGTACGCCTCGTACCCCTCGAGATAGGCATTCATGATGCCGGTGCCGCGGGTGTCCGTAAGCAGCTCATCGCGAAAGCCGATCAGCGACCGCGATGGAACCGAAAACTCCAGGCGGGCTCGGCCCCGGGCATGATTCACGAGGTTCACGAGTCGCCCCTTGCGAATCGAGAGCTTCTCGGTGACGATCCCCACGTACTCATCGCCGCAGTCAATAAAGAGTCGCTCGATCGGCTCCTCGCGAACGCCATCGCGGGTGCGATAAATCACCTGCGGCCGGCCCACGCACATTTCATAGCCTTCGCGGCGCATGGTCTCGATCAGAATCGCCATCTGAAACTCGCCACGACCCTGCACCAGAAACCCATCACCGTCGGCGGTATCATCGACCCGCAACGAGACGTTGCGAAGAGTTTCCTTCTTGAGCCGCTCGCCGAGGCGGGTTGACTGCACGAACTTGCCCTCACGACCCGAAAGCGGCGAGTTGTTCCGTTGAAACAGCATGGCTACCGTGGGCTCGTCAACCACAATGCGGCGCATCGGCTTTGGGTGCTCCGCGGTGCAGATGGTATCGCCAATGTGTACCTCGTCGATTCCCGACAGTACTACCACGTCACCGGGAATGGCCTCGTCGGTCTCGACGATGGAGATCCCGTCATAGACCTGCAGACGAGAGACCTTGAGCTTGACGGCGGTGCCGTCGACGTCAACACGCACAAGCGGCACGCCTGCACGAATCGGCTGATGGTAGATTCTGCCAATGGCCAGCCGGCCAAGGTAATCCGAGTAGCCCAGATCGGAGACCAGCATCTGAAACGGAGCGTCGGAGCGCACGTGCGGGCCGGGTATCTGCTCGACGATGAGATCGAGCAGCACGTCGAGGTTGCTCCCCTGCTCCTCAAGCGTACGCTGGGCGATTCCGTCTCTCCCGATCGCGTACAGCAGGGGGAACTCGTACTGTTCGTCGGTGGCGCCCAGATCAATAAAGAGGTCCGAGATTTCGTTCAGCACCTCGGCGGGGCGTGCATCCTTTCGGTCAATTTTGTTGATGACCACGATGACCTTCAGCCCCGCCTCGAGCGTCTTCTTCAGCACGAACCGGGTCTGTGGCAGCGGGCCCTCGGCGGCATCAACGAGCAGCAGCGCTCCGTCGGCCATGGCCAGAGCTCGTTCCACTTCGCCGCCGAAGTCGGCGTGTCCGGGTGTGTCGATGATGTTGATCTTCACACCGTTCCACCGAACGGCGCAGTTCTTTGCGGCAATGGTGATACCGCGCTCTCTCTCAAGGTCGAGGCGGTCCATCAGTCGTTCTTCAACAACCTGCCCTTCGCGAAAAATGCCGCTCCTGCGGAACATGGCGTCGACGATGGTGGTCTTCCCGTGGTCGACGTGGGCGATGATGGCGATGTTGCGAATCAATTCGTTTCGTTTTTCGGTACTCATACTTGGTGCGCAAGCGGTACCAGATCCAGCGATCCGTGTCAACGCTTCAAATATGAAAGCGCGGTAGGAAGAGGAATGTTGTTGCCGACCTGATCTTCGCCGTATCCCGCGTCGGCGAGCACCTTGAGATCGTCGAGGGCGCGCTTGTCACCCTGAAATGACACCGGAATGTCGGCGCGGATGTCGATTGCGCCACCGGCGAGCAGTTGCGCCACCGCCCGCTTGCTGTACTCGCCGAGAGACTCTCCGGCAGCAGCCGGGACATCGTCCAGCGAGAGTTCGTCCGAGTAAACGACCAGCTTCTTCTGGCGAAACAGTTCCAGCAGAATCGCCGTGAGCGCCGCCTGACGGTCATGGTCCGGCTGGTACTCCCGCACCATCGCAAGGATGTCTTTCCCGATCATTCGCCTCTTGATCGCGTTAATGCGCTCGTTGACGCGAATGATCTCCAGCGGTGCGGATGCGTCGCACTGTTCGTCTTCGAGTTGCAACAACACCTTGCTGCCGTAGTGCCGCACGATGCGCGCGATCAGCGTCGACGGCCGCACGTGAAACCCGCGGTACGGCGGAGACGGAAGCGTCAGGGTAGTGCTTTCGGTGTAGCGACGAATCAGTTCGCGGCACAGATCCTGAACGCTGGTTGCGTAGTCAACCGCAAACTCCATGGCGTAGGATACTACCAGCCACGCCATGTCGTCGCTCATCTCGCCCAGCACAATCGAATCGGAGCGCTGTGCCCCCGCCATGTGGCGCTCGTAATGGTGGGTCAAGTCGGTCACAATTTCCAGCAGATGGTAGACGATGGTTGCGTGCCCTCTCAAAAAAGCGAGCTTCTCGTCGCGCTGCTCCAGGTCCGTTCCCCCGACGTACGAGTCGTACAGCGCCTGAAGATTGTGGAACACCTCTTCAAATCGGCGAAAGTCCTTTTCACACGCCACATCGGGCACGCAGGTCAAAAACCCGCGATCGGCAAGAGCCGCAAACACGCCGCGAAAGTCGCTTCCCTCGACCTCATTCAGAAAGGCGGTCGCAAGCTCAACGACGGTCTCGTCGGGTTTACGCTTCACCGAGCCACGCACCAGGTCGTTGTCCAGCCGCCATGTGACGTGCTCGTTCTCGACGCAGCGCGGCTGATAGACCGCGGGATGGTCTCCCAGACCGTACTGCTGCGCCTGATCCAGATATCGCTTGATCGCCGTCACCAGCAGCCGCGTGCTTCGGTCCACTGCTGTGTCAGTCGCCGCACCGATATCATGATCGATGGGCATGAGGGCGTAGAGCGGAATGCTGTACTTGATGTGAAGAATCTTGTAGTGAACGTCGGAGAAGAGCTTGAGCGCCGCTACCGAGCGACGGAACGGCAGCCACTCCTGATTGGTCCGCGCGCCGTATGCATCGAGCAGTTCTTCCAGCCGCGAACTCTCCTGCAACAATCCGCCAAGCGCGGTCCGTCCAATTCCCTCCGCCGGCTGTCCGACCAGAAATCGAGAGATCGAAAGGGAGTTTCGGACCATGCAGCCGACCATCCGCCGGAAGTCGTCCGCGTTGTGTACCGAGCAGTCGTTGAGCATGTCGCTCCAAGTATACCATAACCTGCACGGAGATATCTCGTCTTTTTGGGACAATTGGGCTGTTTGCATCGGAACGATCGCTGTGATAGATTTGCTCCATGGGACGCCAACAGACCATGGGCGAGGAGATCGCCAACAGCATAACCCACGGAGTGGGCGCGGCCGTAGCCCTTGCCGGCAGCATCGCGTTGATTATCCGTGCAGCCCTCACCGGTTCGACCCTCTACACGGTGTCCGTGTCAGTCTACGGCGTCACACTGATTGTCCTCTACGCAGCCTCGACGCTCTATCACGCGATTCAATCACCGGGCGTGAAGAACGCCATGAAGCTGGCCGACCACATCTCCATCTATCTACTCATCGCCGGCACCTACACTCCTTTTTCACTCTACGGCCTGGGCGGCGGATGGGGATGGAGCATCTTCACAATCATCTGGACCCTCGCCTTCGCGGGGGTGGTCTTCAAGGTGTTCTTCGTGGGACGGTTTCGGGTGCTTTCAACGGTGATCTACGTAGCCATGGGATGGATCGTGGTCATTGCCGTGGTTCCGCTGGTGCAGACGCTCTCAACTGCCACTCTTTTCTGGCTGGTTGCGGGGGGGCTTGCGTACACCACCGGAACGCTGTTTTACCTCGCCCACTCGCTGCCCTTTGGGCACTCGATCTGGCATCTTTTCGTCCTCGCCGGCAGCATCTGTCATTACATCGGAATCTGGACCCTCGCCTGAAGCGCCTGCGTCACGTTACTCCTCGGCAAAGAACGCGCTGGTGATATCGGTCATCGCGTTCACGTCGGACGGGGCCGCGGTCTCGCGAACACTGTGCATCGCCAGCAGGGGGATGCCCACGTCGATGGTGGCGATGCCCGTCTGCGCGGCGCTGAATGGCCCCACGGTTGAGCCGGGACGGTTGTCCGCCCGGTTGATAAGCTCCTGTACTGCGAATCCCGCCTCCCGACAGAGCAGCCGAATGTGCGCTGCGAGTTCCACCGATGCCGCGTAGCGCTGGTTCACGTCGGTTTTGAGGACCGGCCCACCACCGAGAACCGGCGCGTAGGCGCGATCGTGCTTGTTGGTGTAGTTGGGATGTACGGCGTGCGCGGCGTCCTGTGACACAATCGCGGACCGAGCAGCTGCCCGTGCCATCGCCTCGGGGCTGCCTGCAATCCGCTCGAGCAACCGACGCAGAAAGACCGACTCTGCTCCGCTCGGCGTTCGGCTCCCAATTTCTTCGTGATCGTACCAGACGGCCAAAAGGGTCGTGTCGCGCGGCTCCGCGTTGGCGAGGGCCCGATAGATGGAAAAACAGGCCGCCTTGTTGTCCAGACCGTGTGCCGTAAGGAACTCACCTGCGAGTCCCGTCGGCGCGGCGCCCCGCGCATCGCAGAGGTGGAACTCCGCGTGGATGATTGAATCCACGCCTACCCCAACCGATCGTGCGGCGGCTTCTTTCAGGGCGGACCGGGGATCGCGGTCATCGGCCGATCCGAGTACAACACGCAGGTGATCGTGGGCGTTGACCGCGGCCCCGTCGTTTACGCTGCGATTGAGGTGGTAGGCGAGACTGGGAATCACCACCCGTGCATCCGCCAACCGAAACGGCAATAATCGAGTGCGCCGGCCACGGTCGCCCTCACTCACCACGGCGAGCACTCCAGCCACCTCAAGTTCACGGTCAAACCAGGTAGAGTAGATGGGCGAACCGTAGACTTCGATCGGTGCAACCAGATACCCACCTGCTGTCTGAGCGGCCGCGTGTTTGATTCGCAAAAACGGGCTGTCGGTATGTGCAGTGGTGATGCGAAATCCGGCATCCTCAACCGGACGCCCACCCGTGATCCAGGCCACCACGGCACCTCCTCTGCGCACCAGATAGCGGGATCGCGGTTCGAAAGCCCACGCCACCCCCTCGTCCAGAGGCACAAATCCGCTGGAAGTGAGTCGACGTACCAGCTCGTCAGCCGTATGGTACGCGGTGGGGCAGGTGTCGAGAAAATCAATGAGTTGGTCGGTCATCTGGGGTACTCCGATAGAGAGGATAGTGGTGATACCGGCACTCGATTGGACCGTTGAACAACGGTATGCGCGCTGCCGTGCGCAGCCCGATGCGCTTCATGGCCGCTCGATTTCCGCTGATGATCCACGCGTCCCAGCCCGGGTACCACTCCTTGAGCCGATCACCAATGCGGGCGTAGAGGGTTTCGATCTCCGGTTCCTTGAGCCGTTTCCCGTACGGTGGGTTGATGATAACAACCGGATGGTCACCGACTGCTGCCGGGGGTTCCTGCTCCAGAAGATCGCGTCGCATCGCCCGCACGAGATCGGTGAATCCGGTTCGCTCCAGGTTCCGCACCGCGACGCGAACGGCCTCTGGGTCGATATCGCCAGCGACCACCGGCGGATGGCGGGAAACCTCACCGCTGCGTGACGATCGCGTGCGGGCCTGCTCCACCGCCTCTGAGTGCAGGCGGTTCCAGAGGGTCTCGTCGTAGTCTTTCCAGGACTGAAACCCAAATCGCTGGCGCAGCAGGCCGGGAGCAATATCCGCGCCGATCAGTGCCGCTTCGATCGCGATGGTTCCCGAACCACACATCGGGTTATAGAGCGTCGACCGACGGTCCCAGCCCGAGAGCAGCACCATGCCGGCACCGAGCACCTCTGAGAGCGGCGCTTCGGTTCGTTCGCTGCGGTATCCGCGGCGGTGCAGGGACTCACCGGAGCTGTCGAGATTGACCACCACGCCTCCCTGATCCCAGTGGATGGTGATCTGCACATCCGGTGAGCGGACATCGACGTTTGGTCGGCGACCAAATCGTTTGCGCATGGCGTCAACCAGCGCATCCTTGACCCTCAGCGCAACAAACCGGGGATCGTCCCCCGCGGGGGAGGAGGAGAGCGCTCTCACGGCAAAGGTCGAGCTGGGCGAGAGGTAGCGCTGCCACGGAACGGCGAGGCATTCCTGGTAGAGCTGATCGGTGGTCGCGGCGGCAAAACGGGCGATCGGGACCAGAACTCGCAGCGCGGTGCGTGCCCGAAGGTTTGCCAGATAGAGGAGCTCCTGGTCCGCCGAAAACCGTACCGCAGAACGAAGCGGTTCGACATCGGTGAGGCCAACCGCCTCAAGCTCACGCGACAATACCGCCTCCAGCCCGGGAAGAGTGGTCGCTACGCATTCGAACCGGCGACCGCCGGGGGCGGGGGACGCGGTGCGCGCCGGGGTGTCAGAAGTCGATCCAGCAGTCACAAAGCAGTTCCTCTCCGATCGAAAATTCGGTTTGGTGATCGTACGCACCTCACCGTTCGTGTCAAGGACCATGGTAGCCCGGCACGGAAAAACTCGCTATACTTTCCGGAAGAAAAAATGGACAGTCTATTCCACCGGCGGCCTGAAACCGCCCTCACCAGCGACTATCGTCTCGCGCTGATTTTCCTTGTCGCGGGGCTTACCTCCGTCTTTGTCGGAGGCTTTGCCGTCTACCGGCTGGTAACCGGATCATACCTGGTTGCGTTCCTGAATCTCGCGGCTGTGCTTACCGCCGTTGGTGCTGCACTCTTTGCTCGCCGAACGGGACAGGTAGAACGCGCGGGGATCGCCGTTTCGATCATGCTGACCGTTGTCGCGGTTGTCTCAACGGCTTCGCTCGGTCTCAACGGCGCGCTCTGGGTCTACTCGGTCAGTATTTTTGTGTTTTATCTCGCACCGGCGACGGTGGGCTTGATCCTGGTTGCCGGCATGCTGGTCTCGGTCACCATTGTCTGCGTAACCGGAACGGTCATGGTCTTTCCCGAGATGGTGAACCTGTTTGGTTTTCTTGCATCGGCGACAACCACCGCGGTGTTCAGCTGGTTCTTCGCCCACCGCAGCGCCCAACAGCGCATACAACTCATGCTCTGGGCTACGCGCGATCCGCTCACCGGGCTGGAAAATCGCCGGGCGCTCGACCCGGAACTGGAGATCGCGGTAGCACGCTGCTTCCGCCACGACCTGATCTGCGGATTGGTTATCATGGATCTGGATAACTTCAAGGAGATCAACGATACCCGCGGCCACGCGGCGGGGGACCGCGTGCTGCAATCCGTAGCGCAGATCATCGACCGAACGACCCGCCGGGAAGATCGATCGTTTCGCTACGGTGGCGATGAGTTTGTGGTGGTGCTCCCCGACATTCACCCCGAAGGACTCTCGGCCGTCTGTGCCAAACTGGTGGACACTATCGCCCAGAAAGGCGGTTCTGGAGAAGTGGAGGTACGGGTGTCTGCGGGAGCGGCTATTCTTCAGGCCGGCGAATCACCGGAATCGTGGAACCGCCGCGCCGATCAGGCGCTCTATCGCGCCAAACACCTGGGGGGGAACCGGTTTGTACTCGACGACGGCAGCGTACCGAGTGCGGTCACCGGATCCTGAGCAGCGCGAAGGGCTCGCTACCTGCTCTTGAGAAACGAGTCGATCACGTCGTCCTTGATGAAGCCCAACTGCACCGCGATCCGGCCAAAGGGAATCTCGGGATGAGCCTGCTGGTATGCCACGACCTCGGCTCGTTGCGCTTCCGACATCGCGCCGATCTTCACCAGAAAGTCGCCAATGCGCTCACCGGACGTGTGTGCAGACGTCATGGCACCTCCCCTCGTCAAGGATTTCTCAGCATACCCCGCCTGACCGTGCGTTGACAACCGGAACGCTCAGGATTAGCGAGCCTCCAAGGGCGCAACGGTCGCCCTGCGAACGCGGCGCGTGCGGCGGCGCCGCCGAAACAGGAGCAGCCGCACTCCATTCAAGGAAACCAGTACCGTACCCCCTTCGTGGCCGATGACCGCGAGGGGAAGCGGCAGGTCGATGGTGTAAATTCCCACGATCATCATGGCAATCAGTGCGAGGGCCACCGATATGTTCACGATGAGCGTGCGCTTGGTGCGGCGGCTCAGTTCGATGAGATACGGGATCTTTTCCAGGTCGTCGGACAGGAGCACCACGTCGGCGGTTTCCAGGGCAACGTCGGTTCCCGCCGCGCCCATGGCAATCCCCAGCCGTGCCCCTGCGAGTGCGGGCGCATCGTTCACGCCGTCACCGACCATGGCCGTGGGGCCGTACTCCGACTCAATGCGGCGAATCGCATCGAGCTTGTGCTCGGGAAGCAACTCGGCAAACACCACGTCAATTCCCGCCTCGGCGGCGATCCGCTGGGCTGCGACGCTGTTGTCACCGGTGAGCATTGCCACGTGCCGAATTCCTGCGTCGCGAAGATCCTGAACCACCTCTCGAACACCATCGCGAAGCCGGTCTTCCAACGCGATAAGCCCCAGCACCCGTGGCGAACCGGTCTCCGGCGCATCCATCAACACCACAACCGTCTTTGCCTCGGACTGCAGCCGGTGGATCTCCGAGCGGATCTGCTCGAACGAGTCCGAGAGCTGGAGATTGCGGTCAAGCAGAGCCGGGCTTCCCAGTTGCAGCGTTTGCCCTTGAACGGTAGCCCGGACCCCTACTCCTGACTCGTTACGGAACTCGGTTGGTGACTCGTACGCGATCTCGCGGCGCCGGGCCTCCGCGGTAATTGCGGCGGCAAGCACGTGCTCGCTCTTGCTTTCCAGCGAGGCGGCGGCCGCGAGGACCTGCTCAACCGTCCAGTCTCCGTACGGCACTACGTCTGCCACCACGGGTTTTCCCTCGGTCAGCGTCCCGGTTTTGTCGAAGGCTACCGCCTGGATATTTGCCGCCTGCTCGACGTGCACTCCCCCTTTGAACAGAATGCCTCGCCGGGCCGCGTTCCCGATTGCCGAAAGAATCGATGCCGGAGTGCTGATGATAAGCGCGCAGGGGCTGGCGGCTACCATCAGGGTGATCGCGCGGTAGAGCGCGGTGGGCCACGGCGTATTGCCGAGGAGAGGTGGAAGCACGGCCGCGCCAACGGTGGCCAGAATGACCACCACCGCGTAGTATTGCTCGAAGCGGTCGAGAAACCGCTCGGTCTTTGCCTGCTGCTCCTGGGCCTCTTCCACCAGGGTGATGATCTTGGCAATGGTCGATTCCGAGCTGGTTTTGGTAACGCGGATCACCAGCTCCCCGTCCTGGTTGATGCTGCCGGCCAGCACCGAAGAACCCGCAGCCTTGTCCACAGGCATCGATTCACCGGTAATGCTCGCCTGATCGACACTGCTCGCGCCGCGTTCCACCACACCGTCAAGCGCAATCCGGTCGCCCGGGCGCACCTGAATCCACGCACCAATCGGAATCTCCTCCACAGCAACCGAACGTCCATGCTCGCTTTGCGCGTGATCCAGCACAATGGCGCTGTCGGGCTTCAGCTTTGCAAGCGCCTTGATTGCGCTTCGGGTACGGTCCAGCGCAAAATCCTGGAGCACGTTGGAAAGCGAAAAGAGGAAGAGCAACAGAGCTCCCTCGAACGGCGCACCAACCGCCGCCGCACCCAGAGCGGCAAGAACCATGAGCAGATCGATATCGATCTTTTTCTCGCGCAGGCTGTCGATCCCCGCTCGTACCCCGAAATACCCACCGAAGAGGTAGGCCACCAGGTAGAGCAACGGAGACATGGCAGCGGGCCCCACCCGCTCCGTGATAACCGCCGAGATGAGCGCGATCGCGGTTCCCGCCACAAACAGCGGCTCCCGTGACGCAACGAACCACGCCCACCAGCGCGGAAGCCACCCATGCGATGGTTCCGGAGCAGGCGGGGTACGGGAAATGGTGCGGGTGACCCAGCGGCGACCGCGCTGTTCGGACGGACGATTCTTCGCCGCGACCGCCGGTGACTGTGGGACATGAAGGACGCCGTCGCGAAGCACCATATTCGCCGAGCCCGGCACACCCACGGCGCTGCAGTTGCGCTCCATTCCCGGGTCGGTATCGATGCGCCGGCCCCGGAACAGGGTGAGACAGTCGGCGGGGGCAGCGTCGAGGTGGGCCGCGAGCTCATCGAAGGCGGCCCGTGCCTCATCCTCGCTCATCCGCTCCGGGTCGAAATCGATGTCAAACCGACGGTGTACTGTGTCGTACCGGATCTCGTCGATTCCGGGATGGGTGTGAACAAGGCGGTAGATGGTCATGGGGCACCACTGCCGGCGCTGTGGTACGGGACAGTCGGTACGAACCCACGTGCCGGGTTTGATCTCTTCGTTCATCGGGTACTCCAGATCGGCCAGGTTGGGACGCGCGAACGGACTACGCCCACCCAAACAATATGCGGTTCAACTTATAGTGAACCTTTACTAATAATGATTCTTTTTATTTAGCATACTTCGTACCCGCGCTGGAGTCAAGCCCCCGGTTTTTTGCACGGCTTATATTTCACGATTCCGATCAGGGATCTCTCGGATCAGCCCGATCAATCCACTCTGCCGACCATGGTCATCGATCAAATACTGGACGCTCTTCTCGCCGGTGAACTCACTGCCGTCCCGCCGTCGGTACCGCAATTGCAGCAGGAAACCGCGAACATCGTCCAGATCGCGCAGGGCGGCACCGAGTCGCTGGTACTCTTCGTCACTGGCAAACAGGAGTCGCGTTTTGCAGCCGTACACTTCCGCCGGCTGATACCCGAAGATTTCGGTGAAGGCGGGGTTGACCTCCACGATTGCCCGATGAGAATTGGTCACCACAATGGCGTCGCGGATGCTCGAGAACAGCGCCTGGAATGACCGCTCCCGCTCCTGCGCCGCGCGGGTTGCCGCGAAGAGCTTCAGCGATGACTCGATCGTCTCCAGGAGCACAAAGTCGCTTGACTGCTTGACCACGTACCCGTAGTTGGTGATCTGCTTCACCCGCTCAACAACGGCACGTTCGCCATGGGAGGACAGGAAGACGATCGGCAGCGATCGAATCTCGAGGATCCGTCGCGCCGCTTCGGCACCGTCGATTCCAGAACCAAGATCGATGTCCATGATGACCAGATCGATCCTGTCGTCGGTGCGCACGGTCTCCACGGCCGCTTCCCCGGTCAACGCGTGTACCACGTCGTATCCGCTCGATTGCAGCGATCTGCTCTGCGCGAGCGCGATGATTGCTTCATCTTCAACCAGAAGAATCCTGTTACGCTGTTGTTCCACGGGTACCCTGCTGCCCAAAGTGTAACCCTTTGGCATCCCGCGTGCAACAATTCTTCCCGCAACTCTTGACTCGTA
>REDM01000189.1 GCA_007693485.1 Spirochaetaceae bacterium | reverse complement strand
GGGCGCTGGGGAGCGTGACGGTGTTGATGCGGATGGTGCCGCCGGAAAAGGGGGCGATGGTGAGGGACGCGGTGCCGGGGAGCTGGAAGAAATCAACCAGGTGCTGGTGCATATAGGTGGGACGGCGCAGAAGGAAGTCGCGTTTGCGCTCGAGGTGCTGCTCCCAGTGGGAGGTGTCGGGGAGGTGGCCCCAGCGATTGATGGTATCTTCAACGAGTGACCGGGGCACCTGGTCCGCAAAGCGGTCGAGGACGGCGACGGCGTGGTCGGGGGCGAAGACGGTGTTGATGGCGTCGGCGAAGCGGGACAGAAACCGGTCGCGGTAGTGAGCGTTCCTGAGCAGCGGGCTCAAAAAATACGTGGGCCAGGTGGCGATGGTCTGCAGGTAGTTTACCTCGGGGCCTACCCCGCCCCGCCCGAACGCACCGTCCATGTCGATGGCGGTCATGCGCCACTTGCCGTCGAGATGGTCGGCGCCGTTGGGGGCGCCGGCGCCGGTGTAGCGCCAGAGCTGGGTGTGCTTGCTTCCCCAGTCCTGATAGTTGAGGTAGATGCCGGCGATGATCCAGTCGGTGAAGTTGTCGATGTCGAGCATGTCTGATATTGCTCGGTAGGTGGCGGCGTCGGCGGGGTTGCGGTGGAAGATGAGCTGGCGGAGCGCTTCGTACCGCTGGAGGTCTGCGGGGGTGCCGGCGCGGAGGGTGTCGAACCCCTGCGCGATCGCAATATCGTCGGGATCGACCCCATACCGCAGCGCGAAGTGCCACCGGTCGTAGCGGTCGCGCAGGTTGTACCACCCCCAGAACTCGCCGTTGAGCGTCACGATGACCGGCGTTGAGCGCTGGATTTCCATGTGAGGGTTGAGTTCCCGCACGAGATACTGGCCGACAACGTCCGCGAGGCCGGACTGTCCGGTGGTGCGGCGCAGAAGCAGCCGCTTGAAGCGGTCCTGAGGGTCGTCCGGGTAGACCGAATGGTCGAAAAACCGCTGTTTATCGTAGGCGCTGCGCGCGTACAACCGCAGCGACTTCTGGGGAGCGGCGCGGCTCGCCCCGCCGTGGACGCGAATACCGAGTCCCTGCGAGACAATGAGGCTGCCGTCCTGGTTGAAGTACTCGAGGTGGACCGGTCGCTCCCAGTTGTTTGATGCGACTGCGGTGTCGGGCATGGTCTCGCGCTGGTATGGCGCCTGAAAGGCGAGGAGGTCTCCGGTTGGATCGCGCAACCGATACCAGATTCCGTCGTAGCTGCCGGTGCCGCTGAGGGTGACCTGGGGCGTAGTGCGCAGGTAGGTGAAGTCATCGGGAAACTCGTGATCGGGGACGGGGATCGCCACTCCGTCGACGCCGAAGCGGCTCACCTGGGTTCCCCCGATGGAGACCTCGGTACGACCGCGCTGGTGAAAGTTGGCCGGCCGGTAGTGCCAGCTTGCACGGGGATTGAGCTGCCGCCAGAACGATTGCGTGTCCTCGAAGGCGCGTCCCGCGACGTAGATTCCCGTGTCGTGCGAGAAGAAGCCCTCGGGGTCGGTGGAGAGCGCGATGACGGGGACGCCGTAGCGTTCAGCCCCCTGGGGATCAACAAAATAGGTGTGCGTGACCGTGTCGCTGACGCTGCCGGTGTCCGGGTCAACGGCGACGGCGCGAATGGTGGTTGCGCGAACCATCGGCTGCTCGGGTGGTGTCCACCCCCGGTCAGGATAGAGGGGATGGATCATGGAGAGTGTGTTTGGGTCACTGCTGCGATCGCGGATGGTGATCGGGGTCCCGGTATACCGCGTGCGTTCCGGGTTCTCTGTGGGGTCCGGTGGGGTACCGTCGGTGGTGTAGTGGATGCGATAGCCGTCGGGCGCGGAGAGCGTGAGCGCGAACGGCTGGGTGAAAAAACCGCCGGCGTGAGAGAACCGGGGGGCGGGGACCGGAGCCTCGGGGAGGGTGGCGGGACGCCGGTACGCAACGTTGCGCCAGTAGGGGGCGAGCTGCCGTACCACGGAGGGCTGGCCGTGGGGAGGGTTGTCGCGTACGTCAACTTCCGCGCGGATTCCGTTGCCGGGAGAATCCTGCAGCGCGCCGGCGGCCATGAAGGCGGAGAGCGCGGGATAGTCGGTGAAGCCGGTGTTGCGCAGGTTGAGCCGGGAGAGACCGGTGAGTGCGGAGAGGGAGTCGAGCTGGTTGCCCACGGGAACGTTTCGCAGGATGAGGGTCTCGAGGTCCGTGAGCCCGGTCAACGGCGCCAGCGACGAGATTCCGGGATTACTGTGCAGGTTGAGGTAGGTGAGTTGGGGAAGCGCGGCGAGCGTGGTGATGTCGTGCACCGCATTGCCGCGGAGGTTGAGGCTTTGGAGCGCGGTGAGCGCCTCGAGGGGGGCGATGGTGTCCACCCGGTTGTCCCGCAGGTCGAGGGTGTGCAGGCGCGTCAGCGCGCGAAGCGGCTCGAGGTTCTGGACACCGTTGCCGCGCAGGTCGAGCCGCTCGAGCCCCGGCAGGGCGGAGAGCGCGGTGATATCGGTGAGCTGGACCTCCGAACCGTCCGACTCGACCCGGCGGTTGTTTCGAAGGCGCAGTACCCGCAGCGGCAGGCGGGAGAGGCTGTGGAGGTTGGCCTCGCCGAGGTCGGTGATGGGGTTTGCGCTGAGGTTGAGCTCGCTCAAACGGACAAGGCCAGCGAGGGGAGAAAGGTCGCGGATCTGGTTGCCGGAGAGGTCCAGCGTGACCAGACTGGTGAGCCGCTCGAGCCCCTCGAGTGACTGGATGCCCCTGCCGGACGCGTTGAGATGGTGTACGAGTGACAGATCGCTGTTTCGAATGGGCCGATCCGGCCGCTCCAGGGCGGCGCGCACCGCCGCATCCAGTGCAGGGTCGGAGAACGATGCGGGCCCGTCGACAACGGTGAACGAGAGCACCGCGAGCACAGCCAGCACGAGGAAACAGACCGAAACGAACAGCGGAACGGATCCGATCCGCAGCTTCATGTGAGAATCATGTTAGCGTACGATGACGATCCCGTCTACGTGTGCCTGATCGTGACGGGCGGCTTCGACCGCCTGGGTGTACTTGCTGTTGGCAACGAGCCGAAGCCCGTGAGCCTGGACGAGCGCGGCGAGCCAGCGCGGCGAGTAGTCGCGGCACTTGATTTCCAGCACCACCTCGTGTGGGTGGTGAATCCGGAAGAAGGGGGTGCGCGACGGGAAGAGTTCGGTGGCGTGGGTGCTCTGGACCTGGTGGTCGAAGGTGAGGCGGATTCCGTCGCGGTACCGGGATTCGTAGCCCTCGCGAAGGTAGTCGATCAGGACGGTAGGGACGAGCCCCTTTGAATGGAGGTTGCGATCGAACTCGACAAGCACCGGGTTGTCCGGAACGGCCCAGTTGCGCTCCCTCAGGAAGGCTCGAGCCTGCTCGACCGGTACCCCGGTTGCGTACTTGGCGAGCGACTCGCCCCGGCGCACCTTGAGCTCAACCTTGACCACGCTGGCCTGGTCGGGATCGGGGTGATAGGCGCGCAGGCGGTATTTCACCCGGTCGGTATCGCCGGCGAGCTTCTCGTCGTAGACACGGCGATTGAGGGTGTCGAAGTAGAGGCTGCGAACGAAGTACCGGCCGCCGGGTGCCTGGCGCGCGTACGGGTCGGCCGACATATGGGGCACGATTGCGGCGCGGAGCCGCAGGTACTCGAAGTAGGATATGCGGTACTTGAACTCAAACCTGCCGGCGAGATCGGGGTTGCCGGAAGGCTGTCCTGCGTGGCGTTTCCGCCGCATCGAGATCATCTGCGGCGCTACACCGGGAGGTTGAGCTGCGGGGCGAGCAGCGAGGTCTTCTGCACCGACTCGAGGGCGTTCAGCCGGGCGACGAGCGTGGAGACCGCGGCGCTCTCCTTGCGCAGCAGACTCAACTCGAGGACGGTTTCCCACCCGTGCTCGGCGATTTCGTGCGAACGGACCTTGGAATCCTCGGAAAACTCGTTGATAACGGTCTCGATCTCCTGGTCGGGGTACCTGCCCTCACCGGCCAGGACGAGCACGTAGTCCCGATGCCGAGAGGTGCCGTATCGGAACCGGTAGAGAATGATCACCACGGGAACCATGACAAAACTGGAGAGGATGACGATCGTCCAGTTGTAGGTTCCCGAGCCGAGACCGACGGCGATGGTCCAGAAGAGAAAGACCATGTCCCGGGTGTCTTTGATGGGGGTTCGAAACCGGATGATGGAGAGGGAGCCGATCAGCCCGAGCGAGAGCACGAGATCACCCCGAATGAACAACATGACCAGGGTGACGATGGGTGCAAGCAGCACGAGGGTGCTCATGAAGGCGAGCTCGTAGTTCATCCCCCGGTGGGTGTACCGGTAGACCTGTGAAATGATCAGCGCGAGTCCGATGGCCAGCAGCAGCGAAAACCCCATCTGGAACACATCAAAGAGCGACAGGAGGACGGAGGCGGGCACGAGCCGCAGAAGTGCTTGCATGGTGATGATTTCCTTTTCCGCCACAGTACTACGGTACCACGGCGGTATGTCAATGCGCGGGTATCAGAATGAGGCGGAGAGCTGGAGCTGGAAGATGGCGGCGAGGCGACGGTTGGCGGGGTCTTCGTTGTCCTGGACGTAGCGGCTGTTGTCGGCGCCGTAGGTGACGGGGAGGCCGAGGCGGGCGGTGACGAGGCGCCAGGGTGACCAGCTGATGCCGGGGACAACGGTCCCGGAGTGGTCCACGAAGGCGTGTTCCCAGAGCGTGGCGAAGTTGAGGCGGGTCCCGAAGATGCGCCGCCTGGCGAAGGCGAGGCCGGCGCTGTGGTCATCATCGCGGCCGCTCGTGCCGTCGAAGCTGTGTTCGCCGTAGAAGCGCCAGTCGCCCCACTCCCGGTAGAAGCCGGAGACCGTCTGGACGGCGACGTCATCGGTACGGTGGTCGTAGCTGACCACGACGTCGGTGAAGAGGTCGGTGGCCCGGATGACGGTTTTGACCGAGCCGAGGGCGCGAAGGCTCTCGGCGTCCTGGTAGCGGGCGCCGGCGGTGAAGAGGACGGGACCGGCGACGAGGCTCGCCTGGCCCGCGTAGGCGAGGTAGCGCGGCGAGTTGGGCCTGTCTCTGAAGAAGTCGTCCTGACCGAGGGTGACGAGCGATATGCCGTCGAGCACGGTGGGCATGTTGACGCGGACAGCGAGGCCCTTCTCGCTCTCATCCATGAGGTTGCCGGGGGTGAAGATGCGCCCCTGGCCCCACTTCATCTTGTGCTGACCCGCGCGGACAAAGATGAAGTCCTGGAGCGTGTAGTCGAAGAAGAGCTCGTCGATCGTGACGGTGGTCCACTGGTACTTGCGCTCTGCCGGGTCAATCTCTGTGGAGAGGGAGCCGAAGACGCGAAGGACCGGGTCGGGGCGGGCGTCGAAGGTGAAGCGGAAGCCGGAGGTGAACTCGGCGGTGGCACGCTGATGGCGCCAGGGGGCCTCGGGCTCGGGCCAGCGGGTCCAGCCGTAGCCGACGCCGCCGGTGGCGGTGATGGTGCTGCGCAGGCGGACAGTGTCGGGGTCCTCGAAGCGGGAGAGGAGGTCGCCGCGAGGCTGGGTGTCCCCGTTGGGGTCGTCGTTGGGGTCGGGGGCTTCGAAATCTTCGGCGGTGTCAAAGAGGCCGTTGAAGAGATCGTCGTCGAAGAGGTCGTCATTGTCGGCGGGCGCTTCCTGGGGGCCGTCGCTCTCAGCGGGCGGCTCTTCCTGGGCGGTGGCCAGGGGGGCGGCCGCGGCGAACAGTGCCGCGGCGAACAATGCCGCGGCGAAGGGCAGGGCGGCGTATCGCACGTGCTACCGGGTGACCCGCTCGAGGTAGTCGCGGGTGAAGACGGCGTCCGCGAGGGGGGCGAGCGAGGGGTTGCGGATGGTGACGGTGGTTCGCTCGAAGACGGTGCGGCCGTTGATGGTGCGCGAGACCAGGTGGTCGAGGATGACCATCTGGGCGGGGATCGAGCGATTGCCGACGCGCTGGTAGCTGGGGATGGCGGTGGTTCGCAGCAGCTGGCCGGAAAGGCTGTAGTCTTCGCGCTTGCGGACGAGGTCATCCTCAGAAACCCAGATTCGGATGCGCGGAAAGGCGGCACGGTTGGTGGTGGCTTCGAGGTCGAGGACCACGGTGTCGAAACGGCCGAGGGACTCGCGCGTGGCCGCAGTGACGCGGTAGTCGCGCGCCAGGTTGGAGCGCTCGAAGTCGCTGGTGCGGATGCTGGAGTTCTGGAAGCGGTCGCGGGCGCTGGTGAAGGTGAAGGTTCGGTCGGCCGGATCGTAGAGCCAGATGTTGTCGCCGCTCTTGAGGTAGCCCCGGCCCTTGTCGACGGCGGGTTCGAGGACGAGAACGAGGAACTGCTCGGTGCGGTCGCGGCGGAAGACGGCTGCGACGGTGGTGGTGGATGAGCCGCCGGGGTCACGTTTTTCGATGGTGTACTCGGCCTGGAGGTCGGTATCCACGATGTTGAGGTTTGCGTCGACCCGCTGCAACCGCTGCTGGTGGGTCTCCATGGTCTGGGCGGGTACCGCTGTGGGTACAAGCAGTGCGATTGCGAATGTGATGATCCATCGTCGGAAGGGAATTGGTATGTCGGTCATGGCTCGTTCCTTGGTTCAGGTGTCTTTTCGCAGGGCTTCCACGGGGTGCAGGCGGCTTGCCTTGTACGCAGGGCCCCACGCGGCGACCAGCACCGCTCCCACCATGAGCAACAGGTTTACTGCTACCGTGGGAAAGCGGATGGAAAACTGCAGCCGGCCACGCTCAGTGAACATGGCCACTGCCGGACCGGTCCCAACGGAAACGGTCTCCCCTATCGAAAGTAACACAGTGGCGATCAGAAAACCAACGAATGACGCAAGCACGGCAAGAAAGGCTGCCTCGATGAGAAACACCCTCATGATCCCGCCGCGAGACATACCAAGCGCGCGCATGGTGCCGATCTCTCGTGTTCTTTGGTGCAGCAGCACCCGGTAGGTGTTCAGAATCCCGAACATGACGATGACCATGAAGAGTACCACCACGAAGTTGGACACCATGAGAAAGGCGTCGACAAGGTCGCGAATCTCGGCGAGTTGGGCGTCGAGCGACACCACCGCCAGGGTTTCCTGTTGGACGTTGCGATCGACCACCGCGCTGAAGTCCCGGCGATGCAACACCGGGGGAAACACCGCAAATCGATCGGCGAGTCCGGTGCGAATCGCCTCAGCCGCGGGGGGGAGGGAGGCGGGATTGCGGAGGTAGACGGCGACGTCGGTGGCTGCATCGACAGGGCGACCAAGGACCTGGTTCAGGTCCTGCATTCGCATATAGGTCACGTACCCGAAGATTCCGGCCTCGCGGAAAATCCCGTGGACAACGAGGGTGACGGTATTGATCTGACCGTCATCGGTGGTCAGCAGCACGGTGATGTCGTCTCCCAACCGTGCGCTCAAAAGCTCGGCCACTACTTCACTGATCAGGACCCCGTTCTCGCCCCCATCGGTGGCGAACGGTTCGATTCCGCCGGCCCGGAAGTCCAGGGTGGCGATCTCCCGACCTTCGGCCTCGAAATCGACCCCTACGAGTCGCCGCTGCCGAACCGAATTGCCGCCAAAGAAGAGGCGTGCATCCCTGCGGTAGTAGATGACCCGCGGCGCGACGGTCCGCAACGGGACGGGGGTTTGCTGTACCGCCTCCACGACCGCCAGCGGATCGGAAATGACCTGCTGGTTTTGCCGAAACCCCGTGACGCTCACATGGCCGGAGAAGTAGCGTGCGCCTTTGGACTGGATGGTTTCCATGGCGCCCTGCGCAGCGGCGGTGAGAATTGTCACGAGGAGGAACCCGATGACAACCGCGGCGGCCATGAGGGCGTACCGCCTGCGTTGCAGGAGAAGGTTCCGAATGGCGAGATACGGAGTCACAGGCTATCCTTCCATCATTGCGCTTGCCGGCTGAATTCGCGTGGCAACCGAAACCGGATAGATCCACGCGAGTGCGCCGATGACCGCCGCCACCGCCAGATGGAACAGCACGGACGAAGCGGTCACGACGGGACGGATGACGGTTCCGCCGAACAGATTGATAAGGAGGTCGTTGGTGAGGGTGATACCGGAGCGGGCCACGATGAGGGAGACCAGCACGCCGATCAGAATCCCGAGCAGGGCACTCACGATGGTGAGCAGGAGGGATTCCGCCACGAAGAGCCTCCGGATGAAGACGGTGCCGGCGCCGATTCCGCGCATGGTTCCGATCTCGGTGCTCCGTTCGAGCACCGAAATGACCAACGCGTTCATGATGACGAGCACCGCGGCGGCGGCGACGAAGACGAGCCCGGTGTAAAACGCGATCTGAATGGAGAAGACCGCCTGCGCTGCAAGTCCCGCGGCCTGTCTCCACGTCATGACACGAAGCTGCATATCGTCCTGGCGGGTATCGCGCTCGATCTGGCGGCGGAGGGCTGCTCCGCGACCGTCCCGGGCGCGGAGCAGCACGAACGACCACGCAGCGGTGTCGGTAACCACCAGCGAGTCGCGCTCGGTTCCTTCCGCGAACGCCGCTTCCACGGCATCAAGGAGGGAGTCCGCGGGTGCGGCCGACTCTCCTGGCGCCGGGATGTCCTCGGCGTCGTCGAAGAGATCGAAGAGATCGAAGTCATCCGGCTCGGTCGGCTGGGCTTCCGCGGGTTCGGCGAACCCGAGCGTGTAGTCGATCAGTCCCCGCACGGTGGTGGGGTCCGCAAGTACCACTCGATCGAGAGTTTCCGTGGTGCTGACGTAGCGGTGAACGCCGGCGAAGGTGCCACGGCGGGAGCGAAACCCCTCGTTGGTGAAGGTGGTAAAGACGATGGGCTCTCCGACCCGAAGACGGCGGCCGAGCCGGTTCTCCACGGAGAGGGCGAGGGTTGCGTTGAGCAGGACACCGCCTTCCGTGAGAGCTGCAGGATTGCCGGATACGATCTCGATGTCCGGATTGACGGTGAAATAGGTATCGGGCTGAATGCCAAACAGTGGAACGGGTTCGCGCACGTTGTCGATCTGCATGGCTGCAGCCGCCGCGACGATGGGCGTCCACGCGTCGACATCGGGATGATCGCGGAGGTAGTCCTGCACCTCGCTGAACGAAGGGATGGGAGGGATGATCTCGTAGTCGCTGATGATGGGGACTTCGGAGCCGAAGAGGCTGTACTGGGTCTGGCTGGGGGCGGCGAGGACGAGGTCGCCGGTGAGGCTGCGGACGAAGGAGGTGCGCAGGCCCTGGTTGGTGCTTTCGAAGACGGCGTTGGCGAAGAAGAGCCCGCCGATGCCGATGCAGATGAGGCCGCCGAGGAGGACGGTGCGGCGGGTTCGGCGGAGCAGGTTTCTGAACGCGAGCGTAAGAATCAGCAAAACGGCATTCCTTTGTGGGACGTCAGTATATCACGCAGACTGGAAAGTTCAATCGTGGTATCTTATTGGAAGGGATGAATCAGTACTCGGTATTTGTTGTGCTGGCACCCGCGGGGGTGGCGGTTGGAATTGCGCTGGCGCTCTTTCTCTGGCGTCATCGCGGTACGCGGGGGGCGCTGGCGCTCTTCTGGTACGTGGTGGCTGTAACGGGGTTTCTCTTTTTGAACCTGCTGGAGCTGGTGGCGCGGCAACCTCGGTGGACCCATCGGTGGGCGGTGCTGACCTATCCGTTTATCGCCTTCTTTCCGGTTGGGTGGTTCAGCTTTGCGATGCAGCATGCGCAGCGCGACCGCTGGCTGCGGACGGGGCGACTGGTGCTGCTCTGCCTGGTTCCCGGCGTGACGGTGGCGGTAGCGCTTACCAACCGGTTTCACCGGCTGTTGTGGCAGTCGTGGGCGGTTCGCTGGATTGGGGGCCTCTCGGCGCTTTCGGTGCAGTACGGGCGCTGGTTCTGGGTGCACGCGGTCTATTCCTTCTCGCTGCTGATTCTGGGCAGCGCGATCATTGCCGGCGAGTATGTGCGAAGCCACCGCCTCTTCCGTCAGCGCTCGCGCCTGATGGTGGTTGGCGTGGTGGTGCCGATCCTGTTCAACGTGGTCTATGTATTCCGGCTGGTGCCGGGGTTTACCAAGGACTATTCGCCGCTGATTTACGCGCTGTCGGGCGTGCTGTTTACGGTTGCGATTTTTCGCTACGGATTACTGGATGTTGTGCCGGTTGCGCGGCAAACTCTGTTTGATACGATGAGCGACGGCATCCTGGTGCTGGACCGGATGGACCGCGTGGTAGACGTGAACACGGCCGCCGCGGCGATTCTGGGCGTTGACCAGGAGGAGCTAGTGGGCCGCCGACTGGCAGATGGCTCGCTGGGGGGCCAGGGACGCGCCGGCGCGGCCTCCGACGGGGACGCGGCCTCCGGCGGTGCCGGATCGGCGGAGCCGGAGGGGCGGGTTCCTTCGGTGCCGGCGGAGCTTGCGACGGGGGCGACGCGGTTTGACTATTGTCGGGTTGGTACCGAGGGTGTGCAGACGTGGGATGTGAAGGTAAACCCGCTGGCTGATGAGCGAGGGCAGTCGGTTGGACGACTGGTTACGTTTCACGAGGTGACGGAGTTGCGACGGCTGGTTGACCAGGTGGACGAGCTGTCGCGGGTGGATTCGCTGACGGGACTGTACAATCGCGCCTACGTGGTGGAGCGGCTGGCGGTGGAGCTCGACCGCTCGCGGCGAGCGGGAAGCACGCTGGCGATGCTGATGATTGATGTTGACCGCTTCCGTCAGGTGAGCGCGGACCTCGGGCTGGTTGCGGCCGAGCGCGTAGTGAGCAGGGTGGCTGATGCAGTTCGCGACCGCTGCGGGGCCGACGCGGTGATCGGGCGCTTTGGCGTGGCGGCGTTTCTGGTGCTGCTGCCGGGAGTTGACGCCGGAGGGGCGATGGCCACGGCAGAGCGGGTACGGACGGCGGTGGCTGATGGCTCCGGGGTCGGCGACGTTGCCTCGGGGACCGGCGCGGGCTCCGGGGGCGGCCGTGACTCGGGGGCGGTGGTGACGGTGAGCGTGGGGGTTCTGGTGGCTGATGCGGGATCGGTGCTGGGGACCGAGGAGCTGCTGAAGCGCGTGGA
>REDM01000176.1 GCA_007693485.1 Spirochaetaceae bacterium | reverse complement strand
CCCATTACCGTCGACTGGTGGCCTCAGGGCGTATCCTGCACGAGTGCACATCGAGCAGGCAGGCGCGTACCGCAGCGAACCCGCTGTTTGTGGCGAACTACTTCGACCGGCAACTGCGAAAGGATCTCAAGGAGTGCGTGCGGCACACCGTCTGCTTTGGGCGAAACGTGAACAACGTGATGCAGCGGATGCTGCTGTACCGGCTGTACCACAATCACTACAAGGCGTACCGTCATCGGCGGCCGACCGAGCGACATGAGAGCTGGGCGGGAATCGACGGGGCGTGGGTGGATGAGAGGCTCGCTCGGCTTTACCGGTGGAGGCCGTTTCTCTCGCGCACGGAGCCGATCGAGACCGACCGGCAGGTGTGGCTGCGGAAACTGGTCACTCCGCTGGGCAAAGACCGGGAGTATCTGCCGAAGTTCGCTCTGGCATGATCGGAGCTTGTAGGCCGGTGATTATGGAGTACGCGGCGGTTTCACCAAGCTTCGGGGCAGTTACGGGAAATTGTGGTGCGGACCTGCGGGAGTGTGATAGGCTCTTCCCCGTGAGACATGGAATCAACACCGCGCCGCGATGGACGGCGATTGCCGCGGTGGCCTTGATGGTCGCCTCCGGCGTATACGGACAGGAAGGGCTGGTCGTTGTCGTCAGCGAAGAGACCGACGACGGCGGTTTTCAGCTGCTCGCGGATAACCACCACATCATCCCTGTTGTTGTGCACGTGACGCTCAGCCGCGTGACCAACCTTCGCACCGATGCGCCCCTTCCCTTCACCGCCGTTCTGCAGCCGGGAAGCAACCGCGTGGAACTGTTTCGCCTCCACCCCACCTCAGCCACGGGGCGAAGGGGCTTTGGGCTCGAGTACCGCTGGGCCCGCGGCGATCCGGATCGGGTGCGCCACGACGACGATCATCGGTACCTGCTGCCGTTTGCCCACGGAACCAAACATCGCGTGACGCAGGGGTACAACGGGCGGTTCACCCACTTCGGTGAAAACCGGTACGCGGTAGACTTTGACCTCGACATCGGGACACCCATCAAGGCCGCGCGGGACGGGCTGGTTGTTGAGGTGCGGGAAGACTCCACCGTCGGCGGCCCGGATGTCCGCTTCACCGGAATGGCCAACTATGTCCTTGTTCAGCACGACGACGGGAGTCTCGGCAACTACGCCCATCTCAAGACGGGCGGGTCCGCAGTTGCCGTGGGCCAGCGGGTGTCCGCCGGCGAGCTGATTGGGTTCAGCGGAAACACCGGCCGCTCTTCGGGCCCTCACCTCCACTTCGACGTGCGGATTCCCACCCGCGATGGGCGGATGCAATCCATACCCACGCTCTTTCGTGGGTTGAACGGCGAAGCGATCACCCTCGAAGAGCACGAGTTCTACTACGCGTCCCACCCCGGAGGAGAAAACTTTGTGGCCGTGTTTGGGCGGGATCTGACCAACGAGATGTTCGCCGACTACGCAGCGTCGGTTGACCCAAGCGAGTCGATCAGCTTCCGCACCGAGGACGTCGATCTGACCTTTGTAGCGTTTCTGGCAAACGGCTACGATCGCGCGGTCGAGGCGGAGGTGGGGATGGTGCTTCGCGGTGTCACCAGCACGGTATCCATGCCGCGCACCATCACCATCCCGGCGCACACCGAACTGTTTCTTACCATCCTCCGCGCTCAGCCGGGAGCTCAGCGACTGCAGTTCACCCCGCGCGTTCGCTACCGCCTGCTCGACGAATAACCCACCTGCTCACCCACCGGCCGGTCGGTGGATCGGCACGCCGGCAGCCACGCGTGGAGTCGCCTCGAGAGCCACCACGAAAAAACCAGGAGTGGCGGCACCACCGCGAAGCCGAGCAGAACATCAACCGCGTAGTGGGCGTATAGATAGACGGTGGAAACCCAGAGCACCAATGTGACCACCGCGATCACCGGCACAAGGCGCGGAAGCAGCCGAACGCAGAGCACCAGCACGGTGAGCGATATGGCCACGTGCGAGGAGGGGACCGCCGCGCCGGCGAGGTTTGCGTCGGCGAAGATCCACCGCATGATTGCCGCAAACAGGTATCCATCCAGGTCGGAGTACCAGCGCGCCCGCAGCTCGGGGAAAAAGTATTTGGGACCGTGAACCGGAAAGACCAGGTACCAGATGTAGAGAACCGCAAACGACGCGGTCACCACGAAGAGCGCGTGCATCGCATCGCGATACCGGCCCCGGGCGTAGAGTATCCACCAGCAGCCGGAGAGCAGCAGGTAGTAACTGAAGTAGGCAAAGTACATGACCTCGTTCAGCCAACGCAGATGGCCGAACCGCGCGGGCAGTACCAGCGCGAGCTGGACACCAAAGAGCGCTTCTTCCATCCCTGCGAACAGCGGATCAAAGGACGCACCGTTGGAAATCATCTGTGACAGTACGATGACGCGCATGAACCAGAACGAGTAACAGAGCTGGACGGCAAAACTCCGCAGAAAGTGCGCGGGACTGCCCGCCGGAAGCCACCCACGAATGTCCATTGATACCAGGCCGATAATGAAGGCAGCCGCAAGCAGGAAGCCCAGCGCAAACAGCAGATTCTCCGGCATTCCGGCGATGTGCCCCGCGGCGGGATGGCGCAGGAAGACCAGGTGGAGCACCGCAAACAGCAGGTTCAACCCAACGGCGAGCAGATCAATCGGCAGTAACCCGTGGCGCGGCAGCTCAGTGGTCATACGCAGGTGGGGGTACTATAGGCCAAACCGCCGGTTCTGTCACCGACCGTTCGCGTGCAAGCCAGCATTCTCACCGACGGAAGAGGATCTCCTTGATTCCCACCGGTACCCGTTCCATCATGGCGCGCTCGACGTCTCGGAGCACCGCCAGTTCACGCCGCTGGGGCCGGTACCCGCCAAAGTAGGTCCGCTGGATGAGATCACCCGCTGCCAGCACGGTTGTCTTCTGCTCCGGAAGCAGATTCCCCATTGTCTTCGTCCAGTCACGCCAGCCGGTTGCCCGTGGTTCGAGGATGCTGCGCCGGGCGCTCATCCGCGACAGCCGCATGGCCAGGCTGTGCAAGGCTCGGCGGGTGTCAACGATGGGCACATAGCGACGCCGGAACCCCACCAGCATTGCGCCGGCGAGGGTTGCACCGGGAATCATCAGCAGCGAGTACCAGTGCGCGCCGGTTTCGCCCGCGGTGGCCTCAACTCCGCTACTGCGTTCCTCAACGTGACCGAGGATCTCGCGAAGCTGGCGAGACGTCATTGAATTCGGATCCATACTCGCCAGCAGAAATGCAAGATCGTCAAACTCACCAAGGCGCATCGCGGGGGTTGCCTCCCAGACCACCCAGCCGCTGTCCGGAAGCCAGACCTCAGGCCACGCGTGGGCTGCGTACCCGGTAACGCGGTGTCGAACAAAGCCCTCTTCGTCCGGCATGAAATCAATTGCAAACAGGTCGTCATAGAAATCTGCGACATCGGGAACGGAGACCAGAAACCCGGTGACGTACCGGGCCGGGATGTTATTCATCCGTGCCAGCACCACGAAACTCGTGGCAAAGTGGACGCAGTATCCCGTTCGCGTGCCCAGCAGAAACTCCTCAACAAAGTCCACCTGCTCGAGGGTAGGGTTGATTTCCAGCGAATAGTTAAACCCGTCTGCGAGGTAGCTGGTGATTGCTGCGAGCACATCACGCGGATCGCTCTTGCCCCGGCCAAGATCCTGTGCGATTCGGCGCACCTCATTCGGAATTTCTTCGGGAAGCTGCAGGTTGCGTCGAAGATTCCGATCGTAGATGGGGCGATCGTCGAGCACCCGCTGGAGAACGATGGTGTCATCCCGACCGAGGGGCAGATCGAAGAGAAACCCCACGTCAAAACTGCCCCGGATACGTCGGGCCGGAGCCTCTTCCTCCGGCATCACCGACCGGGTGTTGAGGGTGTGGGGGACCTTTTCGAAAAACTCGGTCAGCACCGTGACCGGCAGATCGGCAGTGGTTGCTGCGCCGTTGAACGGCGCGGATAGCTCGGCGTTAATATCCTGCAACCGCTCAATCATCGTACTGCTGCGCATCCAGCTGGTCCCACTGTAGTGGTCGAAGACGTCCGTTCGCAGGTAGATCCGCTCACCGGGGAGCGCGCGCACCTCGAAGATGGGTACCGACGAAAGCAGCGGTGTACCGCCGAGTCCGTGCTCATCAAACGAGTAGCCGTAGCCGTCTCCTCCGTAGAGCAGCGGATAGTTGGGAAGCAGGCGGAGTACCGTCCGGCGCAGTGCAGGGGACAACCGGTTGTCGATGTATCGATTTCCGCGGGTTGCATCGCGCGCAACGAGGGGAAGTGCGATCAGGGTGGCCAGCGCTACAATCCCCACCGCCGCCACGATGATCGGACGTCGCGCGCGCCGACGCGGGTCCCGTTCTGCCTGCAGCACAATGGCGGCGATGACAACCGGCACCGCAACCAGGACCGGGACAACGCTCTGGGATACCATGGTCACGATAACCAGCAGAAACGTAGCAATGAGCGCGGTGGGCCCGGAAACGCCCTTGCGATACATCTGCCCCGAAATAACACCGGCAAAGAAGGCGGTCACCGAGACAAAGACGTGAGATACCGCTCCTCGAGGAGATCCCAGGTCAACCATGCGGAACCAGGCGAGGTAGACGGAAAAGGGAATAATAAGGATCGAGATAACGATGAAAAACGTGGCTGCGGCGAGCAGCACAGGGATGATGATGCGAAGCCGCGCCCGGGTGCGCTCTTCCTCGGCGTAGCGCTCGGCCCGAAAAATCAGGTTGAGCCCAACCGACGCAGGGACGGCGAGAAACAGCCTGCCTGGCGCCCCCAGAAAAATCGCAACGAGCGCGGGCAGCATTCCCGCGATCAGGAGAGAGTATCGAGAGAGTGCCGTCGCGGGCACATCGCGAAATTGGGTCATGCCGTCAACTCCTGTGCAAGGCCCCCACCTTCACCAACGAGGTGAAGGGATCCGCCCTCCATAGTGATCTGATGTGCCAGTTGCCTGGCGTGTGCCCGCTCGGAATCGTTCAACGCCGCGGTATTGATGATACCCGACGCCTGAGCCCGGCCGCCGCCGCGGAACAACGACATCACCGTCTGGTCCATTCGGTGGGTGATCACCAGCGACGCCTCGGGGCGGTCGGTGCGACGCACCCCGTTGGCGGCAATCACCGCGGAAGGCGCGACTTCCCCGCCAAACACGATTCGGCGGGTAGAGAGATAGAATTCGTGAAACTGCGATCGGGTGGTAACCCGCGCTTCAAACCGGGTAGCGCCAACCCCGTGGACTTCAACCGGGATCTCTGATTCCACCAGCGACTTGACGAGGGCCACGAGCACCTCAACCGAGCAATCCTCGGCATCGAGACGACGAGGTGACGCGACCGTCCTCATGTCCAGGTAGACCACCGTCGCGGGCCGCTGTCCTGAGTCGTACTCCTTCAGGTAAGGGATCCCGTGCGCAGCAAACTTGCGCCAGGCGATGTGCTTGATGGGCTCGTTGCGCTGATACTCCGCGAGCCCCCGAAGGAGGGTGGGATCCACTTCGCGGCCCAGACGGTGAGCCCGCCCCGCACCGGCGCCTTCGCGCCCTGGCCCGGCCGCAAAGTGAATGGTCACGATACGCGGATAGACGGTGAAGGTGTGGCGCGTAAGGTCACGCCGAAAACTGACCCAGCCGAGCAGATCGGTGAGCCGATACCAGCTGAGGCCAACGGTGTAGTCGCCGCGGTGGGCGCAGACCACGGGTGTCCGGTACGCGTATCCGTCACGCGCAGCGAGCGAGAGCGAAACCTCTTCATGCGGAACATCAGATCCCGGGTAGGACAGCGTCAGCTGGGCGGTCAAGCGTGGGGCGGGCAGAAACGAGGTGTTGTCGATGAAGGCGGAAAACCCGATCTCGTCACCCCGGGCGGGCTCCGTGACGTCAAATCGTTGATCAATGCGGATACCGACCGCTATCACCAGCAGATGCGCAAGCGAGAGCGCCGGGAGGGCGAGCGCAACGGCAAACAGATACCGAAACACCCCGCCAAGGTAGGACGATGCGAGATAGAGCACTGACAGCGCCAGAAGGTACGAGAGTACCGCCACGCCGTTGACGGATAACTTCATCCGCCTCCTTCCTCATCGGGCCGGCTTTATCCGGCCGGACGGCCTAGAGCCGTGTTGGTTTGGGTACTGAACGGATGATCTCCGCGAGCACTCCTTTTGATTCGGTGTCCTGCATGGACGCCTCCGCAGTCACCATGAGTCGGTGCGAAAGGACGTAGTGGGCGGTGTCCATGACGTCTTCGGGAATGATGAAGTCCCTACCGTTCATCCGCGCACGCGCCTGCGCGGCGCGCATCAGATGGAGCGACGAGCGCGGGCTCATGCCGAGCCGAATGTGCTCATTGGTACGGGTAGCCTCGGCAATCTCGGTGATGTAGGCGCGGACCTTCGCGTCGACCTTTGTCTCCATGATCACGCGGCGGACCTGCTCGATCTCCTCAGGCGAGGTAACCGGGTGAAGCGCATCGATGGGGTTCTCGGTCTGGAACCGCTCGAGAATCCGGCTCTCGTCTTCGGGCGTTGGGTAGCCGAGGGAAAGACAGATCCCAAACCGGTCGAGCTGACTCTCGGGCAGGACGAAGGTTCCCGCAAACGAAATGGGATTCTGGGTTGCCATGACGAAAAATGGGTACGGCAGACGATAGGATGTGCCATCGACAGTCACCGATCCTTCCTGCATCGCCTCGAGCAGACTCGACTGCGTTCGTGCGGATGCGCGGTTGATCTCATCGGCCAGGATGAACTGATGCATCACCGCGCCGGGCTTGAAGATGAACTCCCGCTTTTCGGGGCTCCATACCGTCATACCGATGATGTCGCCGGGGAGCAGGTCGGGGGTGAACTGGATCCGTCCGAAGTCGAGACCCGTTGCCCGGGCGAAGGTGTGTGAGAGCGTGGTCTTTCCCACGCCGGGGATGTCCTCGACCAGCACGTGCAGTCCGGCAAACAGCCCCAGGAGAATCGCACGAACCGCCTCACGCTTTCCCACGTAGACTGAAGCGATACTGTTTTCAATCTTTTCGGCCAGGTCTGCGACCGTTTCTGTTTGATTCATGCTTCCTCGCGATTATACACTACGAAACTGATCAGCTACGGTCAAGAACTGTTCGCTATTCGTGGTCTTTTTTGTAATTGAAGCAGTATATTTTTGCAATGAACAGGAAACGCCCCCGACGACCACGCATGGTTGTCTTCTTACTGGTCCTTCTGGCCGTGGTTGTCCCATCCGCGGTCGCGTCGCAGCAGCCCGTTACCGTGCGCGCAGCAACCGCGGAGCGTGAAGCGGTTTGGCGCGAGATAGTCTACGCTGCCCGTCTGCGCCCGCGCAGCACCGTGGATCAGCGGGCGCCAGCAACCGGCATCATCGATCGCATCGACGTTCAGGCCGGTCAGACGGTGGCGCCAGGACAGCTTCTGATGACGGTGCGCCGCAACGTACCCACCGATTCGTTCCGGCCCATTCCGGTTGAGTCGTTTCATACCGGCGTGATTGCCGACGTGCTGGTCACGCCGGGGCAGGAAGTCCGCGACGGTGACGCGATCATCCGGATTGCCGACACCAGCAGCCTGATCGCGGAGCTGATGATCAGCGACAAGGACATCGACCGAATCCGCACCGGGGCGGCGGTGACCGCCATAGACAGCGCGCGCGATCTGACCCTGTCCGGCCGCGTGACCCGCACCGCCCTCATCCCTGACTTTCGTACCGGGCTCTTTCCGGTGGAAGTCACCGTGAACGCGGGGCGAGGCGCCTTTGTAGGACAATTCTTGCGCTTTTCGTTCCGCACCGACCAGACCACCGCGGTGCTGGTTGCCCGCGAGCATCTGGAGCTGCGCGGCGGCCGCTACCACCTGTTTGTGGTGAACGGAGAAACGGTTACCATGCGTCCCGTCAGACTCGGGCCCGAGTACGGGACCCGCGTGGTGATCACTGAAGGGCTGAACCCCGGCGAGCAGTACGTGATCTCCGCCGACCGGCGCCTGCAGGACGGAATGCCTGTGACGGTTGGCGCAGCCGGAGGACCCGGTGGCCGTCCCGGCGGCGGGAGGCCGTAGTCGATGCTGAATTTCCTCTTCTCGCGCCGCAAGGGCATTCTGCTCCTCTTCGCGGTTACCGCGGTGCTTGGTGTTGTCCTGGTAACCCAGCTCCCGACGCAGCTCTACCCTCGCATCCGCAAGCCGCAGATCAGTGTCACCCTGCGCCACCCGGCCTACACGGCGGTTGACTTCTACGAGAGCTATGGCGACGTCATCGAGAACTCGCTGCGGGGGATCCGCGATGTTGATGTAGTAGAGGCAACCTACCAGACCGGCATTACCCGCATTCGGGTGGAGTTTGCCTGGGCGGTTGCACCCGACGAGGCGATCACCCGGGTAGAGACGGCGATGACCTCGCTTCGCGGCAGACTGCCGGACGAGAGTCGCGATTACTCGGTGGGATTCTGGCGCGGCGAGAACCAGGGGTTTCTGGCGGTTGCAATTTCTTCTTCCGAACTGGGTCCACAGGCGCTCTATGATCTCATCGAACCGGTGCTGCGCGGGCCGCTGAGCAGGATCGAGGACGCCGAAGAAGTGGAAATTGTCAGCGTAGAAGAGCTTCGCGCGGAAGTCATTCTGAACCACGACGCGCTGTTGCGTTTTGGGCTGACTCCCACGCAGGTTGCACAGGCGGTGCAGAGCGGCTACCGGCCGCAGTCGGTGGGGGCGTTTCGGAACGCCGCGAGCCAGTTCAACGTGCGGATGATGCACGGAATTGACTCGATCTTCGACATCGAGCAGATCCAGGTTGGATCGATGGAGGGCACCCCAATCCGTCTCGCCGATGTGGCCGACGTGTCGGTGCGCTACGATCTTCCGCGTCAGGTCTTTCGCTCCAACGGCAACCGCTCGGTGATGATCTTCGCAACCCCGGTGGACGGGGGAAACATCAAGCAGATGGCTGACGACGTCACCGCGGTAATCGAACAGGCCGCGCGCGATGAGTTCCCCTCGCACGTGCGCTTCGACCACATGGTGAACCCGGCGGAGTTCATCGACAACGCGGTGGGCAACGTGGTCCAGGCTGCGCTGATTGGGGCCTTCTTTGCGATGCTGGTGGTGGTGCTGCTGCTCGGCGAGGCAAGAAACGTACTGATTATCGCCCTGTCGATTCCGCTCTCCATGAGCATCTCCTTCATTTTGCTCTACCTCTTCGACGTCTCCATCAACCTGATCTCCCTGGGGGGCATGACGCTCTCGGTGGGCATGATCATCGACTCATCCATCGTGGTGATGGAGAACATCCACCGCCACCGCAAGGAGCGCGCCGACTCAGGACCGGTTACCGCTTCGCTGATCATTGAATCGGTGCGCGAGGTGAGTGCCGCGGTGATCGTGGCCACCCTTACCAGCATTGTGGTCTTTCTGCCGCTGTCGTTTACCTCTCCCCTGACCAGCGCCGTGCTCGGCGACCTGGCGCGTGCCGTGGTCTTTGCCCTGAGTGCCTCGATGGTTGTTGCGCTGACCGTTATTCCGCTGATTGCGTTCTATCTGTTTCGGCGCGAATCCAAGGGAGGCCGGGGCCCGAGTCCTGTCGCGCGGTTCTCCGAGCGGCTCTTGACCGGGCTGACCAACGTATACGCCTGTGCCCTGCGACGCTTGATTGGGTCGCGCATCGCGTCGGTCGCCTTCATCCTCGCGTCCTTCGGGACGCTGGTACTCCTGGTAGTGCTGGTACTGCCACGCATCCCCACCGAGATCATCGCGGATCCACAGAGCGACAAACTCATGCTCTGGTTCTCCAACCGCGACACCAACAGCGTCGAGGAGCTGCTTGATGCTATCGAGCCCATTGAGGCACAACTGCTGGAGCTCTACGGAGACGACATCAACAATCTCTTTGTGCAGATTCGCTCCTCATCATTCGGGAACTTTCTGTTATCGCTTCGCTCGAGCCGGGACCTGGATCGCATCGCAGACGATATGCGGGAACGCTTCCCGAGTACCGCCGAGTGGCGGCTGACGGTCTTTCCCTGGGATCCGGCCGCGCTGCCCCTGCAGCGACCGCGGGACCTCGCCCTGGTGGTGAACGGCGACGACCCAATGGTGGCCATAGAGATCCTCGCCGATGCGTCGGAGGCACTGCGGGATCTTGATATCTACGGCAACGTCTTCACCAACCCGCCGACGGGGCTCTCCGAAGAGATTATCCTTCGCCCGCGTACCCACGTCATCGAGCAGTTCCCCGGGCACAGCGTGGCATCGCTGGTGTCGTTTGGCCGACTCGCGCTCGCGGGTCAGCAGGCCATCGAAATGACCGAAGGAAACAGCACGGTACAGGTTCGACTGCAATACCCCGATCGCACCTTCACCACCCGCGATGACGTCGAGAACCTGCTGGTTCCCTACAACGGAGGCGCCATTCCGATGCGCCACTTCTTTGACGTGGAACGCACGCGCGGGGTTGCCCGCGTGGTTTCGGTGGATGGAGAGCGGCAGTTTACGCTGACCGCCAACATGCGCTCCGGCACCCCCGATCACCGTCGCGCCGAACTGCAGGACGAGGCGCTGGCGGCGATTCTCTCCGCGGTGTCGCTGCCGCCGGGATACTCGATCACTGCGCAGGATACCCGTGCGGACATCAACGACGCGATCCGCTCCCTCGTTTTCGCCCTGATTGCGAGCCTGGTGGTGATCTACCTGCTGCTCGCGGTGCAGTTCAACTCAATGACCGTGCCCCTGCTGATTCTGGTGACGGTCCCGCTGGGCTTCATCGGGGTGATTGCGAGCCTCTTCATCTTTGACTCGACGCTGTCGCTGAACTCCATGCTGGGGACCATCCTCCTCGGTGGCGTGGTGGTGAACAACGCGATTCTGATGATCGACTTTTATTACCGCTCGGCCCGTGAGAGCGAGAGCAAGACCGACGCGGTGCTGCGGGCTGCCCGATTGCGCTTTGCGCCCATCATCATCACCATGGCAACCACCATCCTCGGCATGCTGCCCATCGCGCTCGCGCTCGGCGACGGCACCAACATCATCCAGCCCCTCGGTATCGCCGTCTCCGGCGGCCTCGCCGTGTCGACGCTGTTCACCCTCTTCATGGTGCCGTGCATTCTGAACCTGCTGCCGAGCAAGCTCCACGCCGTGGGAGAA
>REDM01000074.1 GCA_007693485.1 Spirochaetaceae bacterium | reverse complement strand
GCGGCCTCGGTGCCGTCGATACCATCCCCCAGGTCGATGTCCATGAGAATGAGATCGATAGAATCCGACTTGTTGGTGGCGGTCTCGATGGCTCTCTCGCCCGTTGTGACGTGGACCACATGGTATCCGGCCTTCTCCAGCTGAACTCGCTCGGTCATGGCGATGATCGCCTGATCCTCGACGAGCAGAATCGTGTTGCGGGAAAGAGTTTCCAATGTACTGTCCTCTGCGGTGACGAGATGACGATATCACCACAAATACAGTATCTGCCGTATTGTGAGAAAAATCAATTCACGGGTTTGGCGCTATGCGAAGGTGTCGACGTTCTGTCCAAGCATTGGGTCGGTGAGCACCTGAGACTGCCCTGCAAGGTTGGATGCGGCGATCAGGTCGACCATCGCTTCGCCCTGCACTTCCGCGGTCTCAATCGTGCGCGCCAGCACCGAGGTTTGCACCTGCTGCATGAGTTGCGCCTGTTGCATCGTGGTATGCATGGAGGTAATCGAATCGATCATGGGTTCAGTATACCACGCGTGAGCCCGGTTGTCAGGCGCAATCCCGGGTAATTCCGGCGACCAG
This sequence comes from Spirochaetaceae bacterium, assembly GCA_007693485.1. GTDB lineage: Bacteria > Spirochaetota > Spirochaetia > DSM-27196 > PWMO01 > PWMO01. The sequence continues at coordinate 10,735 of REDM01000074.1, read as the reverse complement.
AGAATCGCCGTCGACGCCCTCGCAAACGAGTGATACACTTATGGCTGCCTGTAAACGGGTTCGCCGTGCCGAAGAACCCGTGATCCCGGAACGCGAGGCGTAAGGAGAGCGGGATGCTCAATACCGTTCGGATGGTCGGAAGGGTTGTCTCGGTTCAGTCAGGAAATCGTCGGTTTGAGATTGCCGTCCCGGATCTTCCCGCCTTCGATCTCACCATCGAAGTCTCCGTCTTCAGCAGCCGCGTATACGACAGAATTCACAATGCTGAGTTATTGAACGCTCAGGTGGATGTGTTGGGATCAATGGTTCCTGACGAAGACACCGGTGAAATCACCATCTTCGCCACTCACGTCAACGTGATCGAACCGGCAGATCGCTCAACTCGTGATCGGGTCTGCGTTGAGGTGGCCGCGGAGCAGTGGCGCTATCTGGCCGAGATTCTGGACTCCCGAACGACTTCCGAGGGCGTTGCGTATCTGGTCGGACTCCCCCACCTGAAGGCGCAGATTCCCCTGTTTATCCATCGCAAAGGACCGGTGTTCTACGAGCGCAACTGGGAGCAGCGATACGAGCTTCTCCCCGCAGATCTCTCCCTGGTTGACTGGGAACGAAACGATGGCCGTGAGGCCGAGTTCCTCGACGGTTGCCCGACGGTGCATGAGCGGTAAACGGACGGTGCGGTTCAGCGAGCTCCCACCGGCATCAGATAGAGCGGCTGTTCATTGCCGGGAAGACTCAAGACCCCGGCGACACCGGCATCATCAAAGGCGCCAATCGCCACGGTCCCAAGACCGAGGGCCGCAGCCTGCAGATAGATGTTCTGAGAGGCGTGCCCGGCCTCCATCGCGACGTACCGCTCGGCTCGTGCGCCGTACCGGCGGGCGGTGCGAGAGTGCACGGCGCTGATCACCAGCACGGCGGGCGCCGCTCGCAGCGACTCCTGCTGCAACCCCGAAGCGTGCAACCCCGCGAGAAGGTCGGAGTCCTTACGCAGACGCAGCGTGTGATTATTGGGGACGTAACGGTACAACCCGGGAGCCAACCCCTCCACGTCTCCCGAAACCAGGTACACCTCCAGCGGAAAGGTCGCCCCTGCTGACGGTGCAGTGCGATACCCGGTTGTGGAATCGGTAACCCCTTGGGCAGCCCACAAAAGCTGTCCAACCTCTGCGAGAGTCAGGGGCCGGTCCTGATACCGGCGTACGGACCGCCGCTCTTGCAGCGCCTGATGCAGCGGCACATCAACACCAAGTTCCGGCGACGGGAGTTCGACCGCATCACCAGAACCACCGCTGCCCCCCGCAGACGCAACAGTGCCTCCGAGTGCTATCAAACCTAGGGCAAGACATGTGATTCTGAAACGAGTCATGGTGCCACCAATTATACCACGCATGGCGGTGACCGGTGACTGTTCGTTGTGGGGCGATCAGCCATACCCATGGCGTTGATCTGGACCTCTATCGGGTCTCAGCCAGACGCGCTTGTCGCCCGGTAGGATTGTTGAGTCAATTGGGTTAGATTGGTAACGAAGACCAGTTGAGAAAGACACGAGGGGGCAGGCGTGAGCGAAGCAGTGGTGCAAACCGATCGGGCAACAGTTGGGTTGATACGGGCCGCGTTCTCTTTGGGCAACTACCATCAGATCATGAATGACCTCTACGAAGAGGTATTCGGCGAGCCACAGATGGTCCACTTCCCGTATTACGGGTCGCCAACCGATACCCTCCTCGACGGTCAGGCTAACCTCACCGATGCGTGCCTCGAGTTTTTCCCCGACCTCTCCGATCAACGGCTGCTGGAGGTCGGGTGCGGAAACGGCGTTCAGTCGATGTATGTCCTTGCCAACCACCGTCCACGGCACGTCACCGGTATGGACCTGAATCCCAACAATGTCGCATTGGCCGGCCGTATCGCGGCAGACAAGGGTTTATCAAATATCGATTTCATTGCCTCGGACGCACAGGATATGCAGGGCATTCCCGATGGCGCCTTTGATGCCGTTCTCAACGTTGAGAGTGCGTTCCACTATCCCGACAAACCGGCGTTCCTCAACGAGGTCCATCGGGTACTGAAACCCGGTGGCCGGTTTGTCATGGCGGACCTCCTGATGAAACCAAACCGCCGTAGTCCGCTGCTTCGCATGTGGGAACGACGGCTGTCGCAACACTACTGGTTTGCCGATTCATATCGAACCGCTTTCGCCGACGCGGGACTGAAGATCGATGCTGAGCGGGATATCACCGCCCCGGTACTCCGCGGGTTTCGTGAGCGATCAGCCTGGTTTCGAAACCACAAGATTCGTGGTGCACTTCGGCGGGCGCATATCATGCTCTTCGTACGGGCGCAGGTATTCCGGCACGTGTACTACTTGCAGAACATCTGCTCGTATCACATTTTTTCGGCGGTGAAGGCGGGGTAGTTTGTCCAGACCGGACCGCACATCTCCTTGTTCTCCGACCAGATATGTCATAATATAGTATCGCAAAGTAAAATCCTCTGGTCGGAGGAACGTGATGACAACGCTCCTGGTGGAAGATGAAGCGATCATCGCTGCTGCCGAAACGGCGGCGCTTCAGCGCCACGGTTTCGATGTTGTCCATGCACGCAGCGGCGAAGAAGCCCTGGAAGTCGTGCAATCCACCGCGGATGTTTCGCTAATCCTCATGGACATTGACCTTGGCTCGGGCATCGACGGGACCGAAGCGGCGCGGCGCATCCTTGCTCAGCGCGAAGTGCCAATTGTCTTCCTTACCAGCCACAGCGAACCCGAATTCGTTGACCGAGTGGCGGGCATCAGCGGATACGGATACGTACTGAAAGATTCAGGCGGTTTTGTTCTTGTTGAAACAATTCGCATGGCGATGAGACTGTTTGAAGCACGCATGCGCTTGAAACGGGAAAACGAGGACCACCACCGCACCGCGCAGCGACTCGCGGAGCGCAATACCTTCATCGAAACCGTTCTGGACAACCTCCCTATTGGTCTGGCCGTGAACTACATCGACGCAGGCACGGCAACCTACATGAATCGACAATTCGAAGCGATCTACGGCTGGCCAAAAGATGTCCTCACCGACATCGGCCGGTTCTTTGACGCGGTGTATCCGGATCCCGGTTATCGCGATGAGATCAAATCGCGGGTCCTCGCGGACATCGCCTCCGGAGATCCCCGCCGAATGGTCTGGGACGATGTCGTCACCATCACCCAGGACGGCGAACAGCGAATCGTACGTGCGCAGAACATCCCCATCCCCGAACAGAACGTCATGATATCAACGGTGCAAAACCAGACACAACAGAAGCACATCGAAGAAGCGCTGCGGGAGAGCGAACAGACGTATCGATTTCTGGTCGATTCGCTGCATGAAGGGATCATGCAGATCGATGGTGATGGTGTGATTGTCTTTGTGAATACGCGCATGGCGGAGATGCTGGGATACACGCCGGCCGACATGGTCGGTCGGAACTTTCTGGAGTTCATGGACGAGCGTGGTCAGGAGATTGCACGGAAAGCCGTTGCGCGACGGCGAGCCGGCGTTGTGGAACAGATGGAAGCTGAGTTTCGGTGTCGGAACGGACGGCCGCTTCACGTACTTCTGGAAACCGGACCGATACGGGATGCCGACGGGAGATACCGCGGAGCGATTGCCGGGGTTATGGATATCACCGCGCGCAAGGAATCGCAATTGATGCTGGAACGCCAGATTCGCGAGAAGAATCTGCTGCTGCGGGAGACCCATCACCGAATCAAGAACAACATCGCCACGATCGCCTCCCTGCTCTCCATGCAGGCGGAGAAATTGTCTATTCCTGAAGCGCGGGCAGCACTCCGCGAAGCAACATCGCGCGTACGCAGCATGCGCGAGCTCTACGATACGATGCTGATCGGAGAGTCACAGCATACCGTTGCACTCGACCACTATCTCGGAGCGATTATCGAGTCTGTAATCGAGCTGTTTGCCGCGGAAGCCACCATCAAGCGCGACATTGAGCTTGCCCCGTGCGAGTGCCCCGCGAAACGGGCGTTTTCGCTGGGGATCATTGTGAACGAACTCATGACCAACATCATGAAGCATGCGTTTGCCAACCGGAGCGCCGGCACGATTACCGTAACCTTGCAGATTCACGGCAGCGAGGCTCAACTGAACGTAAGGGATAACGGAGTCGGACTCCCGGAAGGTTTTTCCATCGACAACGAGAACGGGTTTGGAACAGCCCTGGTCAGGATGCTGAGTGAAGAGCTGAACGCGCAGCTGACGATGACGAGCGACGGCGGAACGTCGGTGACGTTGCGCTTCGGGATTGACTGAGCGCCGCAACCCTTCGGCCTCCATCCTCCGCTGTACAATCCTCCCCGTTCCTCTCTACAATGACCCATGCCCGATTCGTGCTGCACGCCCGCGCGTGCTCCGAATACCAATGCCGCCAAACCGCTTACCGATCCCGCCACTCCACGTCCCGCCCGACCCCATGACGCGGCCGGCTCATCCCGCGTCACCGCTGCGCCTGCTCCGGACGTCCCACCGGACCGTGATTCGGGCATTGATCTGGAACTCGTGCCCATACCCGCAGGAACCTTCCTGATGGGTGCCGATGACGCCGAGGGCTTTCCTGATGACGACGAAGGGCCGGTGCGACCGGTGACCCTGGAAGGATTCCACATCGGCCGGTTCACGGTGACCAACGCGCTGTTCCGGCGATTTGTTGAGGTGACCGGCTTCGTGAGCGAAGCCGAACGGTTTGGCTGGTCGTTTGTGTTTCATCTGCTGGTATCTCCCCAGGCACGCAGACGGGGCGACGTGCGTCGCGTCCCGGGCCTCGAGTGGTGGCGCGCGGTGGATGGGGCGTGCTGGCACCGGCCCGAAGGCCGCGGATCGAACGTGCGCGGACGAGAGGATCATCCGGTAGTGCACGTCTCCCACAACGACGCACTGGCCTTCTGCGAGTGGGCCGGGGCGCGGCTTCCCACCGAAGCGGAATGGGAACGTGCCGCCCGCGGGGGGCTGGAACAGAAGCGCTACGTCTGGGGCGACGAGCTGACTCCCGGCGGCGTGCATCACTGCAATATCTGGCAGGGCGAGTTTCCCCGGATCAATACCGGCGAAGACGGGTTCATCGGTACCTGTCCGGTGGACACCTTTCCTCCCAACGGGTACGGCCTCCACAACATGGCCGGAAACGTCTGGGAGTGGTGCGCCGAAACCTGGAGCGCACGCGGAAGGACAACCCCGGACCGCCGGGTGATGCGCGGTGGGTCCTACCTCTGCCACCACTCCTACTGCAACCGCTACCGCGTGGCCGCGCGCTCGTCCAATACCGCGGACAGCACCACCGGCAACTGTGGTTTCCGCGTGGTGGTGGACTGACCGTACGCCGACTGACGGCCCCTGTCACCGGCGTGCACCTCTTTGCTATACTCCGAACGTGACCCCATCGCCACCGATCCAGCCCTTCTCGCTTCTCATCAAGCCGGCGGGCCCGGACTGCAACATCCGGTGCGAGTACTGCTTTTACCTTGAGAAGTGCGGACTCTACCCGGATCAGACCAGACACCGAATGGACGCCGACACACTGCAGAAGGTCATCGCCGGATACATGGCAACGCCGCAGCCGATCTATTCCTTTGGGTGGCAGGGTGGCGAGCCGACCCTGATGGGAGCTGATTTCTTTCGTACAGCTTTTGAGCTGCAGCGCTCCCTCGCGCCCCGCGGCGCAACCGTGGCCAATGGGCTTCAGACCAACGGCACGCTCCTGGACGCCGATTTCGCGCAGCTCCTGGCCGAGTATCGGGTGCTGGTGGGGATCAGCGTAGACGGCCCCGCCGACCTTCACGACCGGTATCGGCGAACCGTCGGCGGCGGGGCCACCCACCACCGGGTGATGCAAGGCATCAGCCACCTGCAGACCGCGGGCGTGGAGTTCAACGTGCTCACCCTCGTCTCCGCGGCCAACGTGGATCACCCCACTGAAGTCTATCGGTACCTGAAATCCCTGGGGGTGCACCACCATCAGTACATCCCCTGCGTGGAGCCGCTGAACGACGGACTCACCGACTTCTCCATCACCGCCGAGCAGTGGGGAAACTTTCTGAACGGAATCTTTGACGAATGGCAGGAAGCCGATACGCGTACCGTATCGGTTCGCCACTTCGATTCCGTGGTCAATTTGCTGGTCACCGGTCAATACAGCAGCTGTACCATGGGGGGAAGCTGCCGGCAGTACCTGGTGGTCGAACACAACGGCGACGTCTACCCGTGCGACTTCTTTGTCACGCCGGAGCTGCGCCTTGGAAACATCCACACCCACAGCCTGGAGCAGGCGTGGCGGTCACCGCTGATGCGCCGCTTTGGGGCGCAGAAGGCGCGCTGGCCCCATCGCTGCGGTGAGTGCCCGTATCTGCCGCTCTGCAGCGGCGACTGCCAGAAGCTGCGCCTCGGGGGTGACGCGCCGAGCGCCCTGTGTGAAGGATGGGTTGCGTTCTACGACCACGCCCTGCCCCGCCTGAAAGAGATCGCCGCCCGCGCCGCCCGCCGTCACCGAATCCCCATGGTGGACCCGACCGCCGGAGCGCCGGAACCCGAGGCCCCCTGCTTCTGCGGCAGCGGCAAGCGGTACCGGAACTGCCACGGGGCGGCTATACTGCACCGATGTTTGAAAGACTGAAAAGACTTCCGCCGGTGACGGAGTCTACCGCAGGACCGTTTCATCTGGTTTACCGGGCTTCCCGCGGTGGATACCGCGATCAGCGATCGATCGCTGCAGTGAAGACGAGCCTGTACCAGGAGCTCCTGGCTCGCCACCGGATTATCGGCTTCGATTCGGCTACCGTGTATCGCTTCCACTCGGGCGAATGGAATGGAGAAACATGGGCAGGTGTGTGGATACGGGACAACGCCGAGGGAACGGCAGGCGCCAACCGGTATCTGAGCCGCAGTTTTGGCGAAAGCGCCATCCTTCTCGAGAACCACTTCCAGCGCGACTGGGCCCGCGTGGAAGGCGACCATTTGCTCAGCACCGTAGTGATGCCGGAGCAGCCAATGCTGGAGGCGGCGGTTCCGTATCGCGGGGACCATACCGCTCGGCGCTGGGCGCATCGTGTATTGCCGCACCTCGAGAGCTTCGCTCGCGCCCACGACTTCCCGGTGGAAACGGTACTCGAAATCACCGACACGTTGTACAAACAGGTGCGGTATCTCATGACACGGATTCAGTGCTGAACTCCCCATGAGCCCATCATGCATTCCCGTTTGCCTTCCCCCGAGCGGAAGAGTACCTTCTGCGCATGAAACCAGTTACCGTCGCGTTTGTTTTCTGTGCACTCGTCGTGTTGCTCGCCCCGGTTCCCGCTTCCGCCGAGCAGGGAACCCCCACCCGTCCGGTGGTTCGCCTCGTGGGCGAGGCGGGATTCCTGGGAGTGATCGATCATCGCATCCGGTTCTCCGGGGATGATCCCACCTTTCGATATGACAAAGACGGTGGGCAGGATGTACTCTTTCCCTTTGCGCGGCTTTCGGCCGAACTCTCGTGGCAGAACCGACACACGATTGTCTTTCTCTACCAGCCGCTGGAGCTGGAAACCCGCGCTCCGCTTCCGTCCGACTTCACCGTGGACGGCGTGGATTTTGACGGCGACACTTTGGTCTCCCGTTACAGCTTCCCGTTCTACCGCTTGAGTTACCTCTATCGATTCATTGAAACCGAGCGCTGGGTGCTTGACGGCGGCGGCTCGCTGCAGATCCGCAATGCCACCATCGAGTTCCGTGCCGAAGGAACCAAAGACCCCGGGGACCCCGGCCCTCGGGGGTTCTACCGATCGGCAGGGGTCGGCCCGGTCCCGCTTCTGAAACTTCGGGCGCGGCACAGTCTTCCGCGGGGCTTCTACGTGGAGACGGAGATTGACGGCATCTACGCGCCGATCAGCTACCTCAACGGCAGCGACAACGAGACCGTCGGAGCCCTTCTTGATGCGAGCCTTCGCGCGGGGTACCACGTCACCGATTCGATTGAGGCGTTCATCAATGTACGCTACCTCGGCGGCGGCGCCTCCAACACCAACCCGACGGACTACAGCGTCAACTGGCTGAACACCTTCACGGTGTCGCTGGGTTCGGCGGTGCGGCTGGGGAAGTGAGGCCGGGTGATCTCCACGATGTTTGTCGTAGGGTCGCAACCGCCGTCAATCACCTCACCATCGCCATCAGTCCGTCCCAGTCAAACTCGGCGTTCATCGCGTCGTGGTACTCGGTCCAGAGCCGGTCGACGACTGCGATCGCCTGAATGGACCCGGCCGGCAGGTCGCGGCGGAAGAAGTCGGGGTTTGGGGCAAGCAGCGGCAGAGCGTTTCGGTCCGATTGGTCCATCAACAGCGACGGTCGCCGTGGGGTACGGGAGGGCATCCAGTACATGTGCGGATTCTGCTCGAATCCGTACGCCGGTGCGGCCCGCTGGGCGGGCGACAGTCCCGCGAGCTCCGCACGCAGTTCCTTCATGTGCCGGCCCACCATCGCCAGTCCTCGTTCGCCGGCGGTCTCGAGGGCGTCGAAGTCCTCGGCGGCGATCGCAGCGGCCTGCCGTGCGTAGACCTCCTCGGTGGCCTCGAAGTTGCGAAGCATCGTCGCGGCCTGTTCCGCGTTCATCCGTCGCATGGATTCGTAGCCCCGCATGAACCGTGCGCGCCGCTCATCGGCTCCATCAACGTAAGTTGCCCGACGTTCCTCCAGGGTCGATGCGCTTCGGGCAATCAGATGACTGATCCAGCGCTCCTGGCTAACTGGAACCCAGACGTCCCGTCCAGGGGGAAGAATCAGACGTACGATGGTGTTTCGATCGGTCTGAAACCGGATCATGCCGGTTGGTTCCGGGGCAGAGGGATGAAGCAGATACATGCCTCCCTTTTCATCTTCGAAGACCATCCGTCCAACCAGCCAGGGATCGTTAAACTGCACCCTCACGGTTGATGAAGGATTACGAAAATGGAATTCCGGCCGAAAGATCCGGATAGCGAACTCTCCGCGCAACGGGCCTTTGCCCTCCTCTCCCTGGTGACCGTCCCCGGGCCAGATCTTGAGAGGATGGACTTCCGCGGTCACCGCTTCGGTGCCGGGGCCCTGCGACCGCGCGTTGGCCATACCAACCCGGGAATAGATCGATCGGCACGGAAGAATTTCGGTTCCCACGGGAGGGTTGAGAGAGGGCATCCGTCGAAACAGCATCCCGATGGTCTGGATGGTGTCGAGCAGCTCCCGGAACTCGTGCCGGTCCAGTCCGGTGTTCTGGGGTGGATTCAGCTCGTCGATGTTCATGGCCCATTCGTGCCACCCGCCTCCGGGCACTCCAACAGGCGGTGGATCGGCCGCCAGCGGCACCGCGGCGAGGAGAGCCGCCGCAGCTCCCAGCATCAGCGTGCGCTTCTTCATCTCCGCACCTCCTGCAGCATGTTCGACCTGGGTTCATCGTAAACCCGCTGTGCGGACAATTCAACGAACGGTTACGGTTAAGAATGTCGAGGGAGTGCTCCGGCGGATGTCGGGTGGTTTCACCAAGCTTTGGGGCACATTCCGTTCAAAACGGGTACCGGCCGCCCTCTTCCCCGAGTTGGGTGTCGGCGAACACCGCGCGGGCACGCTCGAGTGACGCGCCGTTGATGGCGTGTGACGGCGGAAGGTGGACCAGCAACAGCCGCTCCACCTTCGCGCGTGCGGCAACGGTGGCCGCCTCTTCGGCGCTTGAGTGCCCCGGTCCCGATCCGGTTGCCTCGTGAACCAGAATCGCGGCGCCCCGTGCCAGGGCGATCACGTTGTCGTGCGGTTCCGTGTCTGAGGAGTAGGCGGCGGCGGAACCGGTCAACGGGTCTTCGAAGCGAACCGCGATCGACTCAACCGAGTGTTCCCCGTACGAGACGGTAACCCGCCAGGAGTCCAGGCCCAGCGGTTGCCCGACGCTATCGCGCGACACAACCTGCCAATCGATGCGTGGCATGCCGTCGCACTCATCCAGCTGAAACACCGACATGAGCGTTTTCGCAACACTGAGTGCGGATTCCGGTCCGATCACCCGGATACTCCGTCGGCGCCCGGAAAGCCAGAGCCGCTGCATGACCAGCGGGAAGCTGCACACGTGATCAGGGTGGGCGTGTGTCAGAACGATGGCTTCGAGCCGGTCGAGCGGCAATCCCGCCTGCAGCATCTTCTGGACGAGGTCGCCACCGCAGTCCACCGCGATGATGCCGCGCTCGTTCTGGAGCGCGATCATGGTTGTTGTGCGATGAGGATCGCTGACCGAAGACCCCGTTCCCAGAAGCAGCAACTGCGAAATGGTGAACCTCCCGCTTACCGACCGCTGTGCACCGAAACGCCTACGGCGGCCAGCTCTCCTCGCAGATCCGTCCGGGGGAGGCACTGAACCGAGACAAAGCCCATCGCGGACGCGGCGTCGGTGTATTCCCTGATGTCGTCGATGTAGACACACTCCTGCGGTGCCAGGCCGAGCTGCTTCCGCACCGTGTCGTACATGGCCGGTGCGGGCTTCATCGCCCCGACCTGGTACGAGAGACTGACTGCCGACATTGCGGCAACCACGGGAGTCGAGCCCATGAACCGCTCGTAGTGCAGCGCGTTGGTGTTGGAAACGAGCGCAACCGGCATCTGCTTCGCGACCTCGAACGCCAGCTCGATGTTGGCCTCGTGCGCGTCGTAGATGTCGGTGAAGATTTCCGCGATACCATCAGGAGGCAGCG
>REDM01000227.1 GCA_007693485.1 Spirochaetaceae bacterium | reverse complement strand
CCTACAACCAGATCTTTGCCGAGCTCGGCAGCATGTACTGGCGTACCGACGGCGGGTGGCAGACCCCGGTCATCGTCATGATTACCTGCGGAGGCTACAAGCCGGGTCTCGGCCCCTTCCACGCGTCGAGCCTCGAAGCACTCGCTGCCCACACCCCGGGCGTAGACGTCTTCATGCCCTCGACCGCAGGGGACGCTGCGGGACTCCTCAACGCCGCCTTCGAGTCGGGGCGCCCCACCCTCTTCTTCTACCCCAAGAGCTGCCTGAACGACCGCGAAAACGCTACGAGCTCCGACATCCCCCGCCAGCTGGTACCAATCGGAACCGCGCGCTTTGTCACGCGCGGCAACGACATCACTCTGGTGGGATGGGGAAACACCGTGGGCCTCTGCAAGAAGGCCGCCGATGCGCTCGCCGCGACAGGGGTAGGGGCCGAAGTTATCGATCTTCGGTCGATTGTGCCCTGGGATGTGGAGACCGTGCTGGAATCGGCCTCGCGCACCGGCCGCCTCATCGTGGTGCACGAGGACAACCACACCGCGGGCTTTGGCGCCGAAGTCGTGGCGACCATTGCCGAGCGGGCCGATCGCAAAATCGATGCGCGCCGGGTGACCCGTCCCGACACCTTTGTGCCGTTCAACTTCTCCAACCAGCTCGAGGTATTGCCGACCTACAAGCGAACCCTGGAAGCCGCAGTCGCACTCCTGGGCGGAACCCTTACCTGGCAGCTTCCCGAGTCGGCGCAGAAGAACACCTATCTGATCGAGGCCATCGGCTCGAGCCCGTCTGATGAGTCGATCACCGTGGTGGAGTGGAAGATCAAGCCGGGAGATTCCATCGCCTCCGGCGATCTTATCGCCGAGCTCGAAGCCGACAAGGCCGCGGTAGAACTCCGCTCACCGGTGAGCGGAGAAGTCACCGAACTCCTGGTGGACGAGGGAGAGCTGGTCAAGGTGGGTACGCAGATCGTGCGGGTGAAGACCGGAGAGACGGACGGCCCCGAGGTGCTGAAGCAGGTTACCCGGGAGAATCCGGGCACCCCGATCATCAGCGGGATCGCACCCGCAGCCACCCGGGTCGGCGATTCCGACTCCGGCAACTCGCCGGCCGACAGGCCCGATCGCACAGCTGTGGTGTCCGCCTCTGTCGAACGCGCAGCCGCGAACATCGGCATCATCGATATCTGTGGCGTAAAAGGATCACGCGTGGTCAGCAACGAAGAGATCTCGCGGATGTGCCCCGAGTGGGAACCCGACGACATCTTCAAGCGCACCGGGATCGAGTCCCGCCCCTGGCTCGCCGAGGGAGAGACGTCGCTCGACCTTGCGGTGCGGGCAACCGAGCGGCTCTTCGAACGTAACGGAGTCACGCTCGACCAGATCAGCACCATCATCTGCGCCACCGAGACGCCAATTCTGAACACCCCCTCGATGTCGGCAATGCTGCAGTCCCGGATCAAGGGAACGCGGGAAGGCTTCCTCGCCGCCGCCTACGACGTAAACGCCGCCTGCTCGGGCTACGTCTACGCGCTGCAGAACGCCTACGACATCCTCGTACAGGAGCCGGAAAAGCTGGTGCTGGTGGTGACCACCGAAGCGCTCTCGCCTCGCACCGACACCTCCGACCCGCAGACCGCACCGATATTTGGCGATGCGGCGACGGCGACGCTGGTGGGCGTCCGCGGGCAGGTTGCCGCAACCGATGCCCTTCGGGCAACCCTCTACCGGCCGGTTCTGGGCGCAGACGGTGAAGACGGCACCATCCTTCGTGTGCCATCCAACCCCGGTGAGTTCATCTACATGGATGGGCCCAAGGTGTTTCAGAGCGCCGTGCGGGGGATGATCGAGAGCCTGGAGCGCGCGTGCGCGGTTGCGGGTATTCCGGTTGGCTCGCTCAACCTGGTGGTACCGCACCAGGCCAACCAGCGCATCATCAACGCGGTGCGGCAACGCATCAAGGCGGACCGGGAGCTGATGTACAGCAACATCCGCCATAACGGGAACACCTCCTCGAGCACCATCCCGCTCTGCCTCGAGACCCTGCTCGGCGACGCCGAAATCGGCGCTCGAACCGGTCATCATCTTGGACTCTCCGCATTCGGCGGAGGATTCACCTTCGGTGGCGCGGTTCTGACGGTGAGATAAGGAGACAGACACTCATGAAAGAGAGACACGTATGAGACGGTGGATTCGCAACGACCTGCTGGTTCTGGTGGTGGTGGTTATGGTCATGGCGTGTGCAACGGTGCCGGTTACCGAACGGCGTCAGCTTCGCCTCATTCCCCGTTCCGAGCTGTTCGCAATGAGCTTCACCCAGTACGACCAGTTTCTGGCGGAGCACCCAGTGATCACCGGCACGCCCGAGGCCCAGATGGTCGAGCGCGTGGGGCAGCGTATCGCTGCGGCAGTGCATCAATATATGCGGGAGATCGGCCGGGAACAGGATCTCGCCGGCTATGAGTGGGAGTTTCGACTGGTGGACCAGGACATGGTCAACGCCTGGTGCATGCCGGGGGGGAAGGTGGTGTTTTACACCGGGATCCTTCCCGTGACCGCCACTGAAGCCGGTCTCGCCGTGGTGATGGGACACGAGATTGCCCACGCGATTGCCGAGCACGGCAATGAGCGCATGAGCCAGGCCCTGCTGACCCAATTCGGCGGAGCCGCGCTGATGGCGGCGCTGCGCGACCGCCCCGAGGAGACGCAAAACCTCTGGATGGCGGCCTTTGGCGCGGGTGCCCAGGTTGGGGTTCTCCTGCCCTTCAGCCGTCTTCACGAGAGCGAAGCCGACCGTCTGGGACTGATTTTCATGGCGATGGCCGGGTACGACCCGACCGAAGCGGTTCGCTTCTGGCAGCGCATGGCGGATGCACGCACGGGACCGGCGCCACCGGAACTGGTGAGCACCCACCCCGCCGACGAGCGACGGATTCGAGACCTCGAGTCCCATCTTCCGACGGCTCTCGAGTATTACCGCCGCGCCACGGCGACACAGCACACCCCTGGAGACGAAAAAAGGCTTCCAGGGTAAAGGAGGTCGAAACCCCTGGAAGCCAATACCAAAACGCTCGTTCTGTCTTTCTCCGTCGTTTCATACAGGAAACAACAAACCACGCAAAAGGTAACAGAGCGAACGGAAAATTGTGCTTCCTCGGACCTACGGCGATGAGTGCAGCACCACACGATTCCACCGCCATGCATCCACCTCATGACACAGCGGTCATCACCGGCGCCTCCAGCGGGATTGGCGCCGCCTTCGCCGTCGCCCTCGCGCGGCGGGGGATGGGACTGCTCCTGACCGGACGGCGCCCCGAGCCGCTGGAAGCGGTTGCCAAGCAGTGCCGTGCGCTCGGCGTGCCGGTTCAGACGGTGCTCGTTGAACTCTCGGATCCGGCCGAGCGCCGGAGTTTTCTGGATCGGGTGCGCCGCATCGATTCGGTATCGCTGGTCGTGGCCAACGCGGGATTCGGATACCCCCGGCCCTTCGTGGGAGGTCCCCTTGAGCCGGTGGTTCAGATGATCGATGTCCACATCACGGCCGTGGTAGAGCTCTTCCACGTCGTATTGCCGGCCATGGTCGCTCGAGGATCGGGGGGGCTGATCGCGGTATCCTCACTGGCATCCCGACTGCCGGTTCCGGGTGCCGAGAGCTACGTTGCGTCGAAGAGCTATCTCAACAGCTTCTGCGAGTCGCTCTCGGTTGCGGTTCGCGATTCCGGCGTGACCGTCCAGACCCTGCTCCCCGGTTTTACCCGTACCGATTTTCACCGCTACGACACCGAGTTTGCCGACGCCCAGCCACGCTTCCTGCGCTGGATGACCCCCGAATCGGTTGTGGATGTATCGCTTCGCTGCCTCGACCGGCGACGCCCGGTCTGCATTCCCGGCTGGTCAAACCGCCTCATGGCCATCGGTTTGGGAGTCCTTCCGCGCAGCATTCTCCGCCGGATCATGGGCCGGACCATGGGTTCGATAAGCGGAACCGGAGACAGCCAATGACACGTCCGACGGTTGCGCTGGTGTTGCTGATTGCGTCGCTGGGAGTTGCGACTCCGGCTCTGGCAGAGACGGGGGTGCGGCTTGTGCCGCCCGGCGAGCACAGTGGGCGTCTCGACGTGCATCAGGTGACGCGCTGGAATATGCGTCGCTTTGAGCAGGGCCGGTACGTTGGGTTGACCATCCGGGAGATCGAAACAGCCCTCAGGGGAACCGACGGTCGCGCGATTGTACTGGAACAGACCCTTCGAGACCTGCGCGACGCCGCACGGCGGGTGCAGAACTCACTGGTTGGCCGTCCTCCGGGCCGGGGTGACCTCTTCGTTCCCGTTCCAACCGACGTGTTACCCTTCACCGTTGGCGTTCCGTCCTACCCCGATCGTGCCGTTGCGGTGGGTGACCGCTGGCAGGCGCCGGGAATCGCCTGGGTTGACCCACTCTGGAACGGCCGCGGCGCGCTGGTCCCCTTCTCGGCAGCCTATCTCTACGAAGGCCGCGAGCGCTTCCACGATCGCGATGTACACCGGATCTCGGTGGAGTACGCACTTCGCTGGCCACCTCGCATTGATGACGACATCACCCTGCCTCCATCGGACATCGAGTCGCTTCGCTCAGGAAACCAGGCGGTCATTCTGGTGGATGCCGCGACCATGATTCCCCTGCTGTTTCGTACGACCATTCGCGAGGAGGTTCGTCTTGTTGATGGGCGCACTGTGAGTTTTGACGGGTTTTCGCTGACGTGGTACCGGACGATCGACTCCGTCCAGGAGCGGCGTTCCGCGACCCAACTGACGGAGCAGCTGTCTGCCGTGGATCCGGTCGGGATCGCGGTGGAAGAGACCGAGCTGGGAGTGCGGCTGCTTATCTCGGACCTGCGGTTCATCGCCGACAGCGCCGTCCTCTTGCCTGAGGAGCGACCGCGCCTCGCCGGAATTGCCGACGCGCTGTCCGCCCTGCCCGGCGTACCCCGGTTTCTTGTCATCGGACACACGGCCCTCGCGGGCACCGAGGAGGGGCAGATCCACCTTTCGATTCAACGCGCGGAGGCGGTGGTGCGGGCAATGGTGGAGGCGGGAATCGCGGAGCGGCGATTTCTGTTTGAGGGCAAAGGCGCACGCGAGCCAATCGCAGACAACGCGACGGAAGCGGGGCGTGCCGCCAACCGCCGCGTTGAGATCTTCGTGCTTCCCGAGTAACCGTCTGCGCACGGCGGATCCGCCGGTGGAGAAAAGTCCAATTATGGTGCATACTAGCCGAAGCGATGACACGGCGTGAACCGCTTCGGCCACAGTATCCTGCTCCACGCTATATCGGTGGGACCACCACCGACCGGGACGCCCTTCTGTCGCAGGTGGGCGGATTTTCCGCGAATGAGCGCCAGCTCTTTCACCTCATGTGCTCGATGTGGGAACCCGAAATCTCCTACAAAAGGATTCTCTCCCACGCCGACGGCGAGTCCGCCAAGCTCTCTGCGTCGCTCCCCTCTCTCATGGATAAACTACAACGCGCGGGAATCGGTCTGATCCTGACCGTTGTCTACGAGGGTGAACGCAGGGCGCGAGCCGTCCTGCTTACCGACGAGAACTCCCCGGTGTTCTTCGAAAACCTGATTGCGGAGGCGTATCAGCGGGTCGCCGCCGATGCGGATCAGCCGCTGCCTTCACCGGCCTCGCTGCAGGAAGAGCCCGGCATCGCGATACCCGAAGAGGTCATCCAACGGCTGTCGATGGCGGAGTTGGTGCAGCTCTCGACCGCAACCTCGCCGCCGGAGAACCATTCGGTTGGCGCGATCTTCGTGGAGGGGTCGGGTGACGTCTTTGTTCCCTACACCCGCGCGGGTGTCCTTGTTCCGGCGGCGCTTCGAAAACTGCGCGGCGCCCTCGATAACACCAATCTGCTGAGTGTTGTGGCCCGACTGCGTGACAGCAGCCTCAACGAGATCAAGGTGCGAATCGAGTCAACCGAAGCCTCCGCATGGCGTGACGTCATCGATACCATTCTTACCCGGCGCGCCGCGCTCGAAGAGAGCGCAGTGCGCATTCCCGATGGGTTGTTTACCGCAGCAGAGATACTGAAGGCGTACATCCATGAGCGGCTGGAATACCGAAAGCGTCGCCAGTTGAACGACGAACAGCGAGCCAACTTGGCATCTGCCGTCGAGGAGGCGGTGAAAGGCACCGAGGGGTATCTGATGCCGACTCCCACGTTTCGTTCGCTCATTCGCGAACAGGTACCCGAGGACGATGCCGACGGCGAGCAGCTGCGCGCATCAATTGAGAAGCGCCTCACCGGAACTCCTTCGGGTCGACGCCTTCCCCGTGTGCTGATGTTCAGCGATGGGGTTGTCCATCGCGACACCCTCTACGTTCTGTTGCTGCAACGCCTGGCCTACCTCGGTGAACTGTTGCGCAAGGAGTACATTCGAGACATGGAGGAGTCGCTGCATTCCGGTGATCGTGATCGGTATCTGTTCTTCGTCTCGTTGGAGAGCTGGGAGTCCGACGTATCCCAGCGAGTGTTGATTCGAGATCCCCTCGTGCCGGAATTGCTCGATCAGCCGGAGTTACTCGCGGAGGCGGTGGTGCACGTGGCGCGCACGCGCATGCAACTCAGCGATCCGCGGGACCTCAAGCGTCAATTGCAAATTCTTTTTTTGCCGGAAAGCATTGCGATCAGACCCTACCATCAGTTGCTGAGTCTCGATCTTGCCGCCATCTTTGAGGTGGCATACGCTCGCATTGGTGTGCTGCGGCAGCTCTTGCTCCGGATATCGGGTCGCCTGGAGGCCACACGGCGACGCTGCACGGAGATCAGCGAGGCGGTTGCGGCGGCGGGAGGTGTAGTCGGACGAAGCCGCATCGGTGAGACGCTGGCGACCCTCGAGCGCGGGTCACCCGACGCGGGAACCCCGGCGCTCATTCCGGCCGCCGCGGCTCGCGGATCAACGGGCTCGCCCTCGGCACGAACGGGAGACGCCCCGGGGGTTCGCCGGGCCGGCACCGGACCGCGACGCAGCAAACCTGCCACGCAACCGGTCAAGCGCGCCTACTCGCAGCAGCAGCGCGAGGCGGCGTGGAAGGCGTTCGAGCAGAATCTGCGCGAATCCAGCCGTAAGCAGCCGGAACCGTAAGCCAACCCGGCGGGCGAGCGGTGATTACGCGAAGGCCTTCTCCAGGGCGCTGCGCATGACGCTCACCGGCGCATCCTGCCCGGTCCACATCCGGAAACCGATTGCGCCCTGATACACCAGCATTCCCAGACCGTCCAGCGTTTTTGCCCCCCGCGCACGGGCCTGCTTCAGAAAGGCGGTGTCCGGCGGGTTCGGAATCACATCACATACCACCTGACCATCATGAATCGAATCGAGGTTCACCAGCGGGCATTCGTCCACATCAGGATAGAGACCGATGCTCGTAGCGTTCACCACGATGGTCACCTCGTCTGCTATGGTGAGAGGAGCGTCCCATCGGTGAAAGGTAGTGCGTGCCCGGGTGTGCGCATTGAGATGCCCGGCGAGCTGTTCGCCACGCTCCGCGGAACGATTACAGAGCGCAATGGACGCGACCCCCGCGTTCGCGAGCTCAACGCAGATCGCCCGTGAGGCGCCGCCGGCTCCCATCACCACGACGTGTGCCCCGGCGGGATCGACTCCGGCGTCTTCACGCAGAGATCGGAGAAATCCTTTTCCGTCGGTGTTTTCGCCGATCAGACGGTCGCCGTCGCGTCGAACGGTGTTTACCGCACCAATGAGCTTCGCGTCTTCGGCCACCTCATCGAGAAACGGAATAACCGCAACCTTGTGCGGAATGGTGAGGTTGATTCCACGCATGTTCATTGCGCGCATTCCCCGGATCGCCGCCTCGAGGTCGTCCGGCAGTACCTCGATCGTGAGATACTTCCATCGAATCCCCAGGTGGTCGAACGCAGCGTCCTGCATGACGCAGGTTGGATTCTCCGCCACGGGGTGACCGAAAACACCAACCAGGTTGTCCAGATACATAGTGTCTCCTTATGAGCGGCGCACGCGCTTTCGCACCACGCGACTGCAGTTGTAGCCTGCGGCACCGAAGATACCCCCACCTGGGTGCATGCCGGCGTTGGCCATGAAAAGTCCGGGAAGAGGCGACTGATAGCTGGAGAGCTCCGGAAGTGGCCGCAACGTAAACATCTGATCGATGAGCATCTCGACGTGCATCACGTTGGCGTTGGGCATGTTGTGTTTGGCCTCGATTCCCGGCGGCGTCTGTACGTAGACGTCACGTACCGACGCCCGAGTTCCCGGGGCGTAGCGCTCCACCACACCGAGCAGCTTTTCTACTTCGCGCTGTTCGATATCCGGCCACGACAACCCATCGCGAAGGCGGTAGGGATAATACTGCCCCCACACGAACAGCGTGTGTTTTCCGGCGGGAGCGAGGGTTGGATCGATGGCACTGAAGGTCATGCCGATGGCCGCCGGATGTTCGGACGGCATCCCCTTGAGATAGTCAGCGTATGAGTCGGTGAGGTACTGCGTTGATGGGCAGAGCAGCTGCAGTCCGTTATGAATTGGAACGCCATCGTTGATCCGGTAATCCGGCAGGGCGTCCATCGCACAGCGTAACACCATACCAAAGCCGTTCCCCACGTGAATTTTCTCGATGCGGCGGCGCAGGTCTGGTGGAGTCCAGTGATCGAGCAGCTTCAGGTAGGTTACCCAAACGTGCGAATTGGCCACCACCGCTCGCGCGGTGATGATATCGCCGCCAACGGTTCGTACTCCCACCGCCCGTCCCCGCTCGACGAGGATCTGATCGACCTCCTGGTTGGGTACCACCGAGCCGCCGTGCGCCTCGATGCAGCGGGCGAGCGCCTGGGTCAACATGCCCGAGCCGCCCTTCGGTCGCGCCGGCCCCTGTTTGTGGATGATCGAGTGCCACCCCACAAACTCGGTTGACATGGCGTCGATTGGCGGAGGCCCGCTCTGCGCCCCCCACCACGCCAGCGCGGCGCGAAGCTGTTCGCTCTCGAACGAATCGTGTACAAACCGCCCATAACTCTGCAGCAACTTGCGCACAAGCTCCGTGCGGGGAAAGTCACGGTCATGAAACTTCTTGAGAAACAGGGAACGTCCCAGATTGCTGAGGGTTGGCGTGCGCAGAAAAAACTCAAATACCGCCTCGTTCAGCGGCTGCCAGCGGCGCACAAAATCGCGATACGCCTCGGCGTCGCGGTCACTGACGCGAGCAATGCTTTCGCAGGTCCGGTCCAGGTCCTGAAAGAAGTGGATACAGCTCCCGTCGGGAGAGGGCGCCGACATGAACGGATCAAGCGGGATGTATTCAAGGCCGTAGCGCGCGAGTTCAAGGTCGGCCACGATGGGGGTGTGGTGGATCATGAAATGCAGCGACCCACCGACGTCCATGCGATACCCGCCGAACATCTCCTCGGTACAGACCGCTCCGCCGATGGTGTCGCGCCGTTCCAGAACGGTAACGCGGTACCCCCATTTGGCCAGGTAGGCACCACACACCAACCCGTTGTGCCCGCTTCCCACGATGACGATGTCGGTATCCATCATTCCGTTATACGGCATGCCCGGAGTTTTTGCAACAAAACCGCAGGCGGCTACGTTGTTTGCTCGGCCGGTGTGACCGTGGGAACCGCCTGCACCGATTCAGTCATCCAGCACCGCTCGTACTCGTTGCCGGACTGTCGACGAAGAAAAAACCGATAACTCCAGGCAAAACCGTCAGCGGTGAACACCGTGACGGGCACCTGAGCAAGGTCGCCACGTTCGTCGACAACACCGTACACCACATCCACGGCTTCGAGCATCGATGCGTAGCCGCCCTGCTTCATCATGCCGGCAAACCGAACCAGCGGGCCGGTCGACGAACGGTTTGCCGGAGATGCAAAGCGGAACGCGATCTCGATCCCTCGATCGTTCGAGTCGTTGTTGCGAAACGCTTCCATCTGGATCTGTACCACCTCGAGCGGACTCAGGCTGGGAATCGGGTGCCGATCCGTCAAATTGGCGAGGGGATCCGGCGGGGGCGAAACGCAGGAGAGAAGGAATGCAGCACAAACCAGCGCGACCAGACCGATGGAAGCGCTGCGGAGAATTGGGCGATGGGCATCAGACATGAGGACCTCCTTGCCGGCTCATCCCCACGCGACCCTCAGGGGAAATTCTTCCCTCGGGTGGGCGCGGAGCGCAACCGGGTGTTCTTGGCAAAAGATACCGAATCCCGACCGAAGTGGTGCGAAAATTGTGCTTTTTCGCTATGATCACATCCATGCACCAGGTCCTCATCGTCGGCGGCGGAATCCACGGCACGTTTCTGTCTCACCTGCTCTCCCACCATCTTGGGATCACCGATCACGTGGTGGTGGACCGGTATGCCGAGCCCCTCCATGTCTGGAATCGACACACCACCGCGTGCGGCATGAGCCACCTCCGTTCTCCGTCTGCCCACAATCTGGAGGTCGACTACCGCGCCCTGCGGAAGTACGCCGCGCGCGAGAACTGGCCCGCAACGGGAGCTTTTGTCCCACCCTACGCGCGTCCGTCCCTTGCGCTTTTTAATGATCACTGTCGCGCGATCATTCGCGAACGCGGCTTGGAGCGATTCCGGCGGCGCGCCACCGTTGAGGCAATTCGTCTTCACGAGGATCGGGTGGAGGCAATAACCGAAGCGGGTGTGCTGCTCGCACGAACCGCAATCCTTGCTCTGGGCCGTGAGCACGCGCTGTGCGTGCCGGAATGGGCAGCCGGGCTTCCCGAGGGTCGGATCACCCACCTGTTCTCGCCGTACTGTCCGCAGGTCGATTCGATGCAGCCGGTCGGTTCCGCTCAGAGTGACACGACCGCCGTCGCAGAAGACCTCGTCATCGTGGGAGGAGGGGTAAGCGGCGTGCAACGCGCCCTCGTTGAGAGCCAGGGTCGGATTGTAACGCTCGTCACCGAGAAGCCGATCCAGGTTCGGCGGTTTGATAGCGATCCGTGCTACATCGGGCCCAAGTGCTACCAGCGTTTCCTGGCCGAACCCGACTACGTTTCACGGCGGAAGATGATCGTTGAGGCGCGATACCCGGGGACAATTCCCGAGGATCTCGCCGCACCGCTCCAACGCGCAATCGAGGCGGGACGGGTCAACCTTGTGATCGGCCGCGTGGAGATGGCTGCCATGGAGAACCCGGGCGGGTACGTCGAACTGCTTCTGAGTTCCGGAAGCACGGTGTCCGCAGGACGGGTGATCCTGGCGACCGGTTTCGGCCGCGCGCTGCCGCCCCTCGTTCAGCAACTCGGCGAAGCGGCTTGTCTGCCGCGCCACGTCGACGGCTTTCCGATTCTGGACCACAACCTCCGGTGGCACCCTCGGCTGGTAGTGACCGGGATTCCGGCCGAACTCGAGCTGGGACCGTCGGCGCCCAACATTGTTGGAGCAATTAACGCTGCTAAGCGGATTGTGCCGCTCTTCACCCGCCCGTCGCCGCAGGCCGCCGCGTGGGGCCCGCTCGTGCGCGTGCTTGAACCGGCAGTCACGTAGCGCCTGCGTTCAGCGCAGGGTCGACATCCCTCC
>REDM01000276.1 GCA_007693485.1 Spirochaetaceae bacterium | reverse complement strand
GAAGGTGTCGGCTTTGATTGCGTCGGAGAGGGCGCAGGCACTCAGAAAGGCGCCCTCGACACGGCCGCCGGCACACCAGTCGCCGCAGAGCCCAAGTCTCTCCTCGGGGCTCCACCAGAACCGGTCGACAGGCTGGTTTCGCGGCCGCGCGTAGCGCCAGCGATGGGCGGCCGCCCAGACCGGCTCGCGGTACGGCAGACCAACCGATTCGAAGAATTCCTTCAGCAACTCCCGTTGCACCCAGTCGCGCTCCTGCTCCAGGTACCGGTGTGACCACTCCCCTCCCGCGTGCAGCACCCACGCGTCGGTCGCGGGGCGCCCCGGCTTTGTTCCGTTATTTGCTACCCACGCGAGGGCGCCCTCGTTCACAAACGCGCCGTCCCACCCAGGGTCGAGCGGGGGATCAAAGACCGCCATCACCGTCCAGCAGGGATCAACTTCAGCGGCCGCCAGTGGCTGCTGCGCAGCGGGCACTGCGTCACACAGGGTGAGCGCCTGCTCCGGCGGCACCGTGAGCACCACCGCGTCCGCTTCAACCAGGAGACTTCCGTCTTCGTCGTGCAGGCGCCACGGTCCGTCGGCGCCCTCACGAGCCATTGCGTGAACCCGCGTGCCAAGGCGAAGCTCGCCGCTGCCCGCCTCCGCGAGCTCTTTGGCGGGCTGATTCATGCCGGGAACACCCACGTAGCGTGGCGTCGATCCACTGCCCGCCACCCACCGGCCGTTCTGCAGCGACCCAATCCGCGCGTCCCACACCGCAGCACTCCCGGCATCCACCCACCGGTCCACCACGGCGCAAAACCGCGGATCGCGCGCGGTGAAGTACTGCGCGCCGTGGTCAAACTCGTGGCTCTCTGCACGGCGACGACTCGTTCGTCCGCCGGGGCCGCGCCCCTTGTCAAAGGTGGTAACGTGAAATCCCGCCGTGGCGAGCTCCACTCGGGCGGTCAGACCTGCGATTCCGGCGCCCACAACGGCAATGTGCTCAATCGTCCGATTCATGAGGGGAATATACTCACGGGTCGGCCCTTTCGACCGTTTTTGCGGGGGCGTCAGATGGGACAGCCGGACCGGGCGGTCTGTTCCTCGAGTGAGATCTCGACCTTTCGCCCGTTGCGGAAATAGCAGGTGGAGCCGATCCCGGCCGAATGCAGCTCGGCGTAGGCCCGTTCGAAGCACTGGGCCACCTGTTCGGGTCGGTGTGAGTCAGAGCCCATGGTGAATTGCGTGCCGATCTCGGCGGCCCATTCCATGATCACCGGGTGGGGGTGAACCTCGTGCACGCCCTTGATGTAGCCGCTGGTATTCACCTCGATGCAGACACCGTTCTCGGCGGCCGCGCTCAAAAACTCCCGAATCAGCGTTTCGTACTCGGATGGGTGAAACGGCTCCACCGTCCCGTAAATGCGGATCAGATCGGGGTGGGCGAAGCTGTCGTACCGGCCGCGTGACGCGGCGGCAGTCAGCGCCTCGAAGTAGTCGGCAATAATGCGTGCGTCGCTGTTCCACCCCTTGCGGGCGATCCGCTCCTGGTACGACCGCAGCTGATGGTGCAGGGAGCCGAGCACAAAGTCAAACGTGTCCGACGCGAGCACCTCGTCCATTGCGGCCATCTCGGCGGCGTCGGGAAAGACCTCGGCCTCGATCCCGTAGAGTACTTCGACACCGATCTGTGCGCCGTATTCGCGGGCATCGGCAACCATGTCGCGGTATCGGGGCAGATCTCCGAGCGCCATGCGGGTGGAGCGCTCCCCGAAGAGTGCGTTTTGCATTGGAACGTGGCAGGTAAACGCGATCAGGTCTACGCCACGCGTGTGCGCCGCAGAAACGTACTCTCGGGGGCTGCCGACGGCGTGTCCGCAGAGCTCAGTGTGCATATGGGTGTCAAACGTCACGGGCTACCTCTATAGCTCCAACCATACGTGATTGTTGGGGGATTGTCATCACCGGTGAACTGTCGATACTATGAGAAGAAGATGATGAAGATTCCCCAGCGGCTGCGTCCGCTTCCTTTTGTCACGCTTATTGCGCTGATATCCCTGCTCATTCCGCACGCGCTTTCAGCACACCCCCACGTGTTCATCGATTCACGGGTAATATTTCAATTCAACGAGCGTGAGCTCGAAGGATTCTGGGCCGAATGGGCCTTCGACGAGCTGTTTACCGCCATGATTGTGGTAGATTTTGGCGCTCCCCGAGAACGGCCCTTCCCGCCCGATGTGATCGAGGCAATTCAGAAGGGCGCCTTCTCGAACCTTCAATTTTACGACTACTTTACCTACGTCTTCTTCAACGGCCGGCGACACGCGGTTGACGGGGTGCAGGAGTTCACCGCGTTCATCCGGGATCATCGCATCGTCTACCGGTTCTTTGTCCCGTTTCGCGTACCGATCAGCAGAGACTTTCAGACGGTGCGGGTACGGATGTACGATGAGACCTTTTTTACGGATATCGCCTTCCAGCGCAACGATCCGGCGCGAGTACAGGGACCGCTCACCGTAACTCACGAGACCCGGGTGTTTCGCAACGAAGGGGTCCCCATCGAGTACGACGCAACAAACCAGAGCGTCCGCCGTGAAGGCATGCTCTACACCGGCCTCACTTTTCCCTGGGAAGCGGAGATCCGGTTTCGCAACCGATGATCGCGCGTAATCCCATCAAGACCACGTCCCTCAACGAGCCGGCCCACCCGGCTCCGGTGACGGTGCATGTCCGCCTTGTTGCCGCGTTTGCCTTCTTCGTCATCGTAGTCAGTTTCCTGGACACCATGGCGCAGCTCCCGGTCCTCCCCCCGTTTGTCCGCTCACTGGGCGCCGGCGCCGGGCTGGTTGGCATTGTGCTCGCGGCGTACTCCATCGCGAACATGATGGGCAATATTGGCGCCGGATTTGTCATCGACCGGTTTGGACGCAAGGCGGGGATTGTTGTGGGTATGGCGGTGGCGGGCAGCGCGGTTGCGCTCTACGCCACGGTTACCTCGCCGCAGCAGCTGCTGGTGCTCCGCGTCCTGCACGGACTCGGTGGTGCCATCCTGGTGCCGGCTGCTTTCGCCTTCGCCGGAGACGCCGCGCGTCACAACCGTGCGGGGCGGGCGATGGGACGAGCGGGCGCGGCGGTTGCGCTGGCGGCCCTCATCGGACCGGCCGGCGGCGGAATCTTTGGCGCAACCTTCGGTCCCCGGCCGCTCTTCCTGACGCTGGCGGCCCTCATGGCGATGACCGCGGTGTTGGTGGTTTCCTTCCTTCCCGAGAGTTATCGTGAGTCTTCACGTGAAACCACCCCCTTCTCCCAGCGTTTGATCCCGGTGCTGCGCGACCGCCGCCTGATCTTTGTCTACGTTGCCGTCTTCTTTGCGCAGGCCGCCATGGGAACGCTCTCGTTTGCCCTGCCGCTGGCAGTGGACGCGGCCGGGTTTTCCGCGGCGCGGACCGGTGCGCTGCTGAGCATCTTCTCGCTGGTGGCAATTGTGCTGTTTGTGGCGCCAACGGCGGGACTCTCCGATCGCCACGGCCGACCGATTGTGATCCGCATCGGCATGATCACTCTTGCGGCGGCGCTGGGCATTCTCTCGCTGGGAACCAGCCTGGGGGGTATGGCGCTCGCGATGGTGGTATACGGAATCGGCTACGGGCTCGTGTTTCCGGCGCTCTGCGCCACCGTGATTGATTGCACCAGTCCAACCAATCGCGGCACCGGTTTTGGCGTCTTCTACGCGGTGTTCTCGCTGGGAGTGGCTGCCGGGCCGATCGCGTCGGGGGTGGCGGTAGAGGCCGGTGCCTCGCCCACTGCGCTCGTTGCGCTGACACTGGTGGCCGCGCAGCTCATTCTGTACGCAGTTGACAGGGCCCCTGCGCGGAAGTAGGGTAGATCCATGGATCGGCCATTCGACTGCCTCTATTCCCACGGCTTCGCGCGCGTTGCGGTTGCGGTTCCCCACGGCACCCCCGCCGATCCCGCTCACAACGTCGAGGCGGTCCTCGCGCTCGCCGACCAGGCGTCGCGCGAACATGCAGCGCTCGTACTCTTTCCCGAGCTCTGCCTCTCCTCCTACGCGATCGATGATCTTCTGCAACAGGAGGCGCTGCTCGCGGCGTCGGTTCGCGGACTCGAGCGCATCCTCCTGGAGAGTCTGCGTCTCGAACCGGTGATTGTGGTGGGGCTTCCGCTGGCAGTTGCCGACGGCCTCTATAACTGCGCGGTGGCCCTCGTTCGCGGACGGATCCTGGGCGTGACCCCCAAGAGTTTCCTGCCCAACTACCGCGAGTTCTACGAGAAGCGCCACTTCCAGCCGGCAGCCGCCTGCCCGGTTCGGGAGATCCGGCTGCTCGGACAGACGGTGCCCTTCGGTGCCGATCTGATCTTCTCGGCAACGACGCTCCCGGGGTTTATCTTTCACATGGAGCTGTGCGAGGACCTCTGGGTCCCCATCCCGCCGAGCACCCACGCCGCGATGGCCGGTGCCACCGTCCTGACCAACCTCTCGGCGAGCAATATCACCATCGGGAAGGCCGATTACCGGCGGATGCTCGCCGCATCGCAGTCCGGACGCACGATCTCCGCCTACCTCTACTCGGCGGCGGGTCACGGTGAGTCCACTACCGACCTCGCGTGGGACGGCCACGCCCTGGTCTTCGAGAACAACCATCTGCTGGCGGAAACCGAACGCTTCAGCACCAGTGAACAGCTGCTCTGTGCCGACCTCGACCTCGAGGCCCTGCGCGCCGATCGGCTGCGAAGCACCACGTTTCACGACAGCGTGCGCGCCCACCGAGAGGCGGTCTCGCGTGTGCGGACGGTGGCGTACGAATGGCCCCTGCCGGATACCGCGGTACCGCTGGCACGCAGCGTGGCGAAATTCCCCTACGTTCCGGCCGATCCGTCCGTGAGAAACGAGCGCTGTTTTGAAGCGTACAACATTCAGGTGAGCGCCCTGCACCAGCGCCTGGAGGCCACCGGTATCGCGAAGCTGGTCATCGGGGTGTCGGGAGGACTGGACTCAACCCACGCCCTCATCGTTGCCGCCAAGGCGATGGACCGGCTCGGGCGGCCGCGAAGCGACATCCTTGCCTACACCATGCCCGGGTATGCCACCAGCAATCGCACGCGGGAGAATGCCATCGCGCTGATGCAGTCGCTCGGAGTGACGTGGCAGGAAATCGACATTCGGCCCGCGTGCGAACAGATGTTTGCCGATATCGGCCACCCCTTCGCCCGTGGCGAAAAGCAGTACGACGTCACCTTCGAAAACGTGCAGGCGGGTCAGCGAACGTCCATTCTGTTCCGCCTTGCCAACCAGCACGGCGGTCTGGTGCTCGGCACCGGGGACCTCAGCGAGCTCGCGCTCGGGTGGGCAACCTACGGCGTGGGCGACCACATGTCTCACTACGCGGTCAACTGCTCGGTGCCCAAGACGCTGATTCGATACCTGATCCAGTGGAACATCGAGACGCACCAGTTTGCGCAGCCAACCCTCGACGTGCTGGCGCTGGTACTCGAAACCGAGATATCACCGGAACTCGTTCCCTCCGATGGTGGCACCCTGCAGAGTACCGAGGGAACGATTGGGCCCTACGAGCTGCAGGATTTTCACCTCTACTACGTCAGCCGTTACGGCTTTTGCCCCTCGCGGGTGGCATTTCTGGCGCAGCACGCGTGGGGCGATCGCTACACCCCGGCGGAGATCAGGAAGTGGCTGCGGGTGTTTCTGACGCGGTTCTTCGGAAGCAGCCAGTTCAAGCGAAGCTGCATCCCCAACGGCCCAAAGGTGGGATCCGGTGGGTCGCTCTCACCGCGGGGTGACTGGCGCGCCCCGAGCGACGGATCGCCCGCGGCGTGGCTCGCCGAGCTCGACGCACACACCCCCGACCGGTAGCGCCGGGCTTCGAGCCCGGCAGCGGGCCGGACCGGCTTCAGTTAAACTGCACTCGCGGCACTTCCCGCGCGGCCTCGGAAATTTCGAAGTACTCACGCGCACCAAATCCAAGCTGGTTGGCAAAGATGGATCCGGGGAACATGCGAATTCGCGCGTTGAAGGTCTGCACGCTCCGATTGTAGCGCTGGCGTGCCACGGCAATGCGGTTTTCGGTTCCTGCAAGCTCATCCTGCAGCCGCATGAAGTTCTGGTTGGAGCGCAGCTCGGGGTAGTTCTCGACAATCACCAGCAGTCGGCTCACCGCAGACTGCAGCTGTTCGTAGCTCTCCGCGGTTTCTCCCACGCTCCCGGCGCCGGCAAGGCGGGCCCGAGCATTGGCGATGTCGGAGAAGACCTGCTGCTCCTGCGTCGCAAAGCCCTGCACCGTCGCCACAAGGTTGGGGATCAGGTCGCTTCGCCGTTGCAACTGGTTATCGACTTCCGACCACGCGCCGTTGACCGACTCCTCCAGCGCGATCAGCGAGTTGCGCTGTCCGACGTACCACGAAAAGCCGGCGATCACCACCAGCAACACTACTCCCAGCACGATGAGCCAGGTATACTTCTTCATTGGGTAACTTCCTCCATGCATGGTTCCCTATGTTCTCTTGAGTACGGTGAGGGTCGATGAGCGACGGTTCAGAACCGGCGGCTCGCGCCACCACCACCAAATCCGCCACGGCCTGAGCTGGAAAAACCGCCGAAACTGCTTCCCCCAAAGGTGCTGCGCGAGCGCGTACCGCTTGCCACCGTTGACCCAAACCCACCGCCGAAGAATCCGCGGCGGCGCGAGATGAAGAGCAGCGGCCAGAAGAACCGCCCACCCCCAAAAAACAGAATGAGAATGAATAGAATGATCTCGATGCCGTCGGGGCCCGTCTGCGATTGCGGAGCGGTGGAGCGCGGTGCCCGCGCACCCAGACTGGACAGGTCGACGTCGTACTCCTGCGCAACGAAGGCCGCTACACCCTGCACCGCGCCGTTCAATCCTGCTCCCCATCGTCCCTCGCGGAAGGCGGGAAGCACCTGCTGGTCCAGAATGGCACCCACCCTGCCGTCCGGCAGGGCTCCCTCGAGGCCGTACCCCACCTCGATGCGGACTTCGCGCTCCTGCATCGCCAGGATGATCACCACGCCGTTGTCCTCACCCGCGCGTCCAACGCCCCACTCGCTCGCAAGTGCAACGCCAAACTCCTCGATTGAGCCGAAGGGTTCATACGACTGCACGGTAACCACCGCGATCTCCGCACCGGTGGCCTCCTGCAGCCCGCCGATGAGTTGCTCCATCGCCTGCGCCTCGCGGCCGTCGATGACGCCGGCGAAGTCGTTCACGAACCCGCGATACCGCGGAAGCTGCTGGGCGCCGGCGAACGCGACCGGCAGTACGAGCGCCAGAAGAACGATCGCGGTCCTTCGCAGGCGGAGGCGTCCGGTTTCTGATTTACTGCTTCGCTTCATACCGGTCCACGATCTCGATCAGTTCAGATAGACGTACCAGAATCTGATCCACCAGCGCATGGGGGTCGATTTCACGGTTGCCGCCGGCCTGCAGCGAGAAGAGCTGAACGAAGGGTCCCGGAGTGAAACCCAGCACCTGGTTGACTGCATTGGCCAGCGCCTGCGGATCGGTGGGAATATCGCTCCCACCGGTCAAACGCAGCAGGCCGCGGAACAGTGCCGCAATGGGCCCTGCAAAGGTCTTCAGCTCGGCGCGCAGAAGACGGTTTCGTCCACGCGCGGCAATCACCAGCTGTCGCAGCGAAACCATCGTCCCGCGCAGCTGATGCTCCAACTGGTGGCGCAGATTTGACGGGGAAAACTGCACGTGCTCGGTAGGATCTGCGCCAAAGAGCACGCGGTGGCGCGCGATGATATCCATGTACTCCATGGGGAAGACGTCCGCTGACGAAGAGAACTCCGCGACGGTCAACACCAGCGGCGTGATCCGGTTCTTTTGAAGAAACCGGCGGCCACGATCGCCAAACGCTTTCAACGCCGCGGGCTCGCAGCGGCCAAGCAGAATCAGCACGTTGATGTCGGAGCTGCCGGACACCCAACGGCCGGCGGCGTAGCTTCCGTAGACCACGACCGAGGAGAGATCCGGGCCAAACGCCGTCTGGACGAGTGGTACGAGCTCGCTTTCGAGTTGTGTATTCTGGGCAGCGTTTTCGCTGCCGGTTTCTGTTTGCTTCATGGTACCTGCCGGTTCGGGATTGTGTCCGGGTTGAGATGATGTTCCTTTGGAATAGTACCGCGAAACAACGGGAAATTCCAGCGGCCTCAGCACCCACGCCGGAAGCAGAAAAGCACAATTTTCGCACCACCTCCCGCGCATTGACAGACCCCGAAGAACGCGAGATACTTGTATGAGCATATTTGTCAGGTTTCCGCCCCAACCCCCGATACCCGGGAGGAGGCGCCATGACGGCACCCAAACCGTTCTCTCATCGCACACTCCTATGGGCCCTTGTTCTCCTGCTGTTCCCCGTTCTTGTATCCGCACAGGGCGTCATCACCTATCTCGAGGGCAGCGTCACGATTGTCCGTGCCGGGACGTCGCTCGTTGCAGACATCGGCAGCGACGTCCAGGAGCGGGACACCATCACCACCGGACCACGCGCCACCGCCGTCATCCGGCTCGCCGGCGCCGCGGACATCAAGCTGCGTGAAAACTCAAGCGTCGACCTCAGCACAATCGGTAACTCCGTCAACGTGGACCTGAACCGCGGTGGAGTGTTCGCCCGGGTCTTTGGTCAGATTCTCGGCGGGTTTGCGGTGGTAGCCGACACCGTGGTCGGTGGCGTTCGCGGAACGGAGTTCTTTGTGGCGTACGGCCGCACCATCGAAGACCTGCCCGACGTCTGGCTCTGCGTCAACAGCGGCGAGGTCGAGGTGACGGTGGTACCCACGGAGGCGACCATGCCGGTACGAGAGGGCGAAGGCGTCAATATCCTGGCCGGGATGCGGCTCACCGATGCCCGTCGCTACCGATGGACCGAGCGGCTCAACTGGAACATGGACCCCGCCGCGGGTCCGGTCTTTGACGAAACCGATCTGGACGGCGCCTACGCCGACCTCTTGAACCAGGATTACGACTGATGAAAACCACCCGCTCCTGGATGAGCGCGCGGATCGCGCTCATGCTTCCGCTTCTCGTGATCGCGGCGACGCTCCACGCCGACCGTCATGTGCCGTCAAGCCCTTCCCCGGCGCTCGAGCTTGCCACCCACATTCGGGCGTTCTGGAGGCTCGATGACTGGGAGCCCATGGTGAGCATCGACGGCCGCGCCGAAGATGGGTTTGAGGTGTTCTATCGGTCGCTGACGCTCGGCAGCTATTATCGGTTGCACCGCAACGTAAAGGTGGGAGCCTTCTATCGCGTTCAGCAGGATGCGCGCCACGACGACGACTGGGTCGCCTCGGGTACCGAGTTCGAGTGGCGCGACACCAGCTCCCGTACCGAGCATCTGTTCTTCGCCGACGTCTCGCCACGATTCCTGGTACCACAGTTGCCCGGTGAACACTGGGTGTTCATGTTCAAGAGCCGCTACTTCTACAACACCTTCAACCAGCAGCAGTGGCTTACCCTGCGGCCGGGACTCACCTGGTTCTGGATTGTCGACCGCGAACCGGTGCTCAACGTTGGGGCAAGCTATGAGTTCTACGTACCACTCAACTTTGGAGAGACGCCGCTCTACGGTCACTGGCCTTATGTGAGCGTGCTCTACCACCTGTCGCCGACGGTCAAGTTGGACGCCACGGTGGCCCGTCGGACCCGCACGTGGAGCACCTCCGAAGACGTACGAAACGACCCGACACACGGCGACTACCAGAAGCGAATTCGCACCTGGATGCTCGGAGTCGGGGTCATTTTTCAGTTCTGATCGCGCTCTTTGGTGTGCATCGACGACACCGGATCTACGAGCGCACGCTGCACAAGTAGTTGTTGCGATAGCACGCGAGAAATCGTTGGTACCTCTCGTCCACGGCCGAATCACTGGTCGGATCAATCGTCTCGAGAGCGGCGGGAGGCGCGATCTCTTCGCCGTCAAGGCCGGCACCAAGACGCAGCGCACCAAATGCCGAGACATCAGCCTCGTCGAGTATGGTAACCTGGCGCTTCATCACCGTCGAAATCAGCTGACACCATCCGCGGTACTTGCGGCTCCCCCCCACCAGACGTACCCCGTCGGCTTCGGGCACGCCGAGCGACTCTATACCGAGGCGAAGCGAGAACGCGACACCTTCGATCGCAGCCCAGGCAAGATCGTCCATGCCGTGCTCCAGTGAGAGTCCGAGCCAGACGGCTCGTGCGTTGGGATCCAGATAGGGGGTTCGCTCGCCGGTCAGATAGGGAAGAAAGATCGGCGGGTCGGGGGAAGGCGGTCGCCCTCCAGACTCTTGGAGACGTTGATAGAACTCGTCCCAGCTGAACTTCAGGATCGCTCGTACCCATTCCAGCGCCAACCCGGCGTTCAGCATTGCTGCCATTCGATACCAGTGCCCCGACTCCACCGTGGGGTAACAGTTGAGGGATGCGTCGAACGCCGGTAGCGTATCGGCCAGTACGGCGACCTGAGCGGCGGTTCCAACGCTGACTTGTGCCCCGGTCTTCAGGCCGCTTCCGTAAATCGCCGCCGCAGTGTCGGCGGCCCCGATGCAGACCCGCGTCCGGTCGGACACACCGAGCAGATCCGCTACCTCCGGTACGATCGTCCCCGCACCGCCGCCACTGTGCTGGATCGGCGGGAGCTTGTCGCGGTCGATTCCGAGTGTCACAAGCACCGTTTCCGACCAGTCCTTTGCGTAAAAGTCGTAGAGAAGGGTTCCGGCCGCATCGGAGTGATCCGTCGCGAACCGACCCGTCAGGCGCATCCGCAGAAAATCCTTCGGCTGCAAAAAACACGCCGTGGAAGTGTAGAGTGTGGGATCATGCTTGGCGAACCATGCGATCGTCGTTGCGGCCATTCCCGCTGCGGGCGCGTTCATCAACCGGGACTTTTCACCAGAGGGAAGGCTATCCAACAGCGGAAGAAACTCGGCCCCCCGCCGGTCCGCCCAGAGTACCGCAGGCCCAATTGCCTCACCGGAGGCGAGACAGGGGACCACGCCGTGCATCTGGCCGGAAAAGCCAACGGTTCGCGCAGCCTTGAGGCCGGATGGATCACGTTCGCGATAGCGCGCAAACACGTCAAGCAGCGCCTGCCACCAGCACCCGGTATCGGTTTCCGCGTATCCCGTACGCGGTGATCTCACCGGATACGCGCTTGACAGGGTAACCGTTTCGCCGCCATCCGGGCGAAACATCACCTTGAGAGAACCGGTTCCCAGATCGATCCCGATTCGCATGGGATCCTATCGCCGGGTGCGAAACGTGTCGATCGTAACCGCAATAATGATGACCAGACCGCGCACAACCAGTTGCCAGAAGAACGATACATTCATCAGGGTGAGTCCATTATTCAGTACCGCGATGATGAGGGCCCCAAACAGGGTTCCTCCAACGCCACCGATTCCTCCGACAAAACTTGTACCGCCAAGAATGACTGCCGCGATCGCATCGAGTTCGTTGCCGTTGCCGAGAAGACCGCTCGCACTGTAGAGCCGACTCGCCGTCATCACTCCAGCGAGCCCGGAGAAGAGTCCGCTCAGTCCATAGACGAAGAGCATTACCATTCCGACCTTGA
>REDM01000136.1 GCA_007693485.1 Spirochaetaceae bacterium | reverse complement strand
CCGATGGGGCCAGCCCGTGAAGGGTTCCGTCGGCCTGTGAGAATATGGCGGTAAGCGCCAGCGGGGGCCGGATGCGCGATCGTTCGGTAGCGCGTGTGGCGTCAACGGCAACCACCGCGGTTCCGTCGGCGGAGAGCGCAAAGAACTCGCGCGACGAGGGATGAAACACTCCGCCGGCAAAGGCGCCGGGAAGCGTGCCCACCGCACGTCCACGCGCCTCGTCCACCATCACCAGTTGATTGGCCGAGGTTCCCGCCAGGAACCGGAAGTTGGGGCTGATCTGCCAGTCGTGCGGACCGCCCTGAAGCTCCACGGTCTGAACAACCTCACCGGAAGACGCAAGGGCAAACACCAGATCGCTTCCGCGGTTTCCATACACGCGCGTGGCGCGGCGATTGAACGCTACCGTTCCGTGACCGAGCGAGGCGGCCCTTCGGCCGGAATCGGTGAGTCTGCCCCGTTGATGAGAAAGCTCGATCCACGACGTGCCCCCGGTAAAGGCCCACAGCGTGGTGCCCATACTGCTGAACACAATCCGGCGCGTACCCGCCGGCAGGGTCACCGACCAGACCGGCTGATGCGTCTCGGCGTCAACCACAATAGCGCGGTCGCTCCCGGCAAAGAGAAAGAACACGTAGCGCCCCCCGGGCGTCGGGACAATATCCGGGGTAGGCGCTGTCTCACCGGATTCCCCCGGCCGGAAGTCGGACACCCGCAGTTCTCCGCGGTGTACTACCGCACCATCAGCCGGGTTCACCACCACGTACTGCGCTCCTGCCGCCGCATAGATCCACTCGGTCTGCGCTGTGGCGGAGACGGCAAAGGCGGTCAGAAGAATTGCCGTTGCCAGCGCGCGCACTCTCGTCAGTTTCATGTTCCTCTCCTTGGTCTGTTCGCGTCAGCGTTGCGTGTTGTCTACGGCCACCGGGCAGTCCGGTTCGTTTCCCCACTCCAGCCACGATGCGGCATAGTTGCTGACGCGCTCGTAGCCCAGCAGCCGCAACACAAAATAGGTGTGTGACGACCGGGCGCCGGATCGGCAGTAGGTGATCACGTGCTTGTCCGCGGTCACGCCCTGGCTCTCGTAGACGGCACGCAGTTCATCCAGGGCGCGGAGCGTCGGGTTCATCAGATCCACAATGTGCTGTTCCCAGTTCAGATGAACGGCACCGGGGATGTGCCCGTCGCGCGCGGCGGTCTGGGAGCGTCCGGCGTACTCGTCGGCGGTGCGCGCATCAACCAGCACCGTGTCCGGCGCGCTCAGCGCCGCCAGCACGTCGTTCCGGTGCGCGCGCCGGTTCTCGGCAACGCGGATGTTCAGCCGGGCGGGAGCGGACGGCGGCAGGGATTCGCCGGTCTCCACCGGCAGTCCGGCCAGCTGCCACGCGGGGAAACCGCCGTTCAACACGGCGACGTTTCCTCGGCCAAGGTACTCAAGCACCCAGAAAAGTTTTGCCGACGGCACAAGCCCGCTGTCGTCGTAGCCAACCACCAGGCCGTGATCGCCGATGCCCGTTGCCTCGAGGTTCGCACGCAATACCTCCACCGGCCACACCGACGATCGCGGAGACTCGGGATCGTTCAGCGCGTGGGCGGGGAGATGCACTGCGCCGGGGATGTGCGCCGTGCGGTAGGCGGCTTCGTTTCGCAGATCCACCACGATGAGCTCGGTATTTCCGAGGCGCTGGTGCAGTTCGGGTGCGGTTACTACCATCACAATTTCTCCTTCTCTCCCATTGGCCCTCCCGTTGGGGGGCCGTTCTACAGACCCTGGAACCTGAGCCATCGTGACACCAGGCCCACCAGATCAATGGTCCCTGCAAGTTGCAGGGTTGCCACAAGGCCGAGCGTGATGGCCGCTAACGCCCCGCCGGCTCGAAGCACCGGCTGGTCCCGGCGAATGGCTCGGACCAGCGCCGGAGCCAGAGATCCGGTTGCAATCGCAATCAGAAGCACGGCCGGAATCAGGCGGGCCCCTTGGGGGTGTGCCGACTCCCACTGTGCGATGACGCTTGCCGTGCGAAGCAGCCAGACGTTGAGCTCCTGGAACCGGCCCAACGCAATAAGCAGTCCCAGCGAGACCAGAAACAGGCCGGTCACCATCCGGATGGCGCCGAAATGGTTCTTGATCCGGGCAAACAGCGATGTCGCCGATCCAAAAAAGAGGGCGGTCAGCAGGAACGGGATCGCGAGACCCGCGGAATACACCGACAGATAGAGAACACCCATGCCCACATTGCCGGACGTTCCGGCAAGAAAGAGAATGCTCGTAAGGATGGGCCCGATACACGGCGTCCAGCCCGCGGCAAAGGCGAGACCAACAAGAAACGATCCGGCCAACCCGGCGGGTTTGCGGCTCAGGTGCAGCCGTGCCTCAAGATTGAGCACCTTCACAAAGTCAAAGATGATGTTAAGTCCCAGAACCACCACGATGGATCCGGCGATGATATCGATGGTCCTGATGGCGCCGGGAAAGAGGAGCGCGGTACCCGCGAACAGCACGCCCAGCGCAACAAAGACCAGCGAGAACCCCAGCACAAACATGAGGGTGTTCAGCAGCAACAGCCGACGAGGCGCAACTCCGTCCCGTATGGCGCCTACCGCCGTGCCGCTGACAAAGCTCAGGTACGACGGCAGGAGTGGAAGCACGCACGGAGAGAGAAAGGAGAGAATGCCGGCCAGAAGGCTCAGTCCCAGGGTTGGGGTGCTCATTGGCTCTCCAACAGCTGTTCGACGGCGCGGAATACCTCGGGGGTATCCCAGAACCGGAATCCAACCTTCGTCCCGATGATCCGGCCGTTGGCACCGATCAGGTAGTTGGTCGGCAACCCCCTCACGCCAAATCGATTGGCCATCTCCCGATTGGGATCCAGTCCCACGGGGAAGGTGTACCCTTCAGCCTCGATGTATTGTCGCGCCTGCTCCGCGCTCTCGCCGTAGTTCATGGCAAGGACTACCACACCGCGATCAGCAAAATTTTCGTGCAGCCGCTGCATCGACGGCATTTCGAGCCGGCACGGCTCACACCACGTGGCCCAGTAGTTCACCAGCACCAGTCGGCCCGCATAGCTCCCAAACGTTGCGTGCGCGGGCTCTCCGGCCAACAGCGCAAACTCCACGTCGGCGCCGGGTACGGCCGCATCCACGGGGCGAACTCCGATCGACAGAAGCGCCTCATCGTGGGCGGAGGCCCCATCGCGCGCCGAGCTGGTTTGCGGCCGGCCGCCGCCGTACAGCGGCAGCGCCAGGATCAGCAGAGCCAGGGCCACTGGAAGTGCGAGCGGCGATCGGCGGGGTGCATGTTGCATCGGTCAGGCTCCACCGCCGGGAAGGAGTTGTCCGTCACGGGCACGCCAGTCCTGCAACGACCCATCGTACATGCGAACGCGCTCCAGCCCAATCAACCGGGCCACAAAGTAGTCGACGGATGCGGCGTACCCGGCACCGCAGTAGAAGACAATCTCCTGGCTGCGATCAAACCCGATGTCGTGCAGCAGCTGTTCCAAAACCTCCGCGTGGCGCAGAAGCGGAACTCCGTCGTTTGCAAAGAGGTTTGCCTGGGGAAGGTTGGTGCTTCCGGGTATGGCGGCGTCGGCAAAACTCGCTTCCGACAGGGCGTTGCAGATCATCGTGCTGTCGCTGCCCATTACACTCACGATGTAATAGAAGTCCGCGTGCCGTTCCGGGACGGGAACGGGAACAAAGTCACCGCGTGCAACATCGGTCACCTCGGTAGAGGTTGGGAGCCCCGCCGCCTGCCACGCGGCAAACCCGCCGTCCAGAATCGCAACGTTGGTATGGCCGTAGTACTCGAGAATCCAGAACAGTCGCGGAGCGAGCGTCGCGCCGCCCTGATCGTAAATGACAATTCTCGAGTTGTGGTTGATGCCCGCGTCCTGCAAGGCGTAGATGATCTCATCCGCCTCCTGCACAATCCGGGGCACTTCCCGGCCGTTGTCCAGCTGCACCGAACGGTTCAGATCGTCGGTCGGAAGGCTCACCGCCCCCGGGATGAACCCGGAAAGATGGTCTGCGTAAGCTCGCGCATCGAGAACCAGGGTCCGGTCATCACCAAGCCGCGCCTGCAGCTGATCCACCGATACCAGCAGCTCCACCGGCTCGGTACGGGTGCGCGCCCCCGCAGCAAACATCGATCCACCAACCAGGACAATCAACAACAACGACGACACAACCGCCTTGATATGGATATTCATACGTTCCTCCGACCCATATATACGCCCTATACAACACTAAGTCAAGTGATTTACATTAGTTTTTATGCGAGGGTTTTCGGAAGGTGTCGTGCGGTCGTCGCGACGCAGAGTTACCGTCGCGTTGGGTGCGGTCGAATGGAAGCAATCGACGCAGCCGCGACCAGAATCAACACAATGAGCAGGAGAAACGCCGGGCGGTAACTGCCGATCAGATCGTAGACGAGTCCTGCGATGGTTGGTCCCAGCGCTCCGGAGAAGGTTGCGATAAAGATCACCGTGCCGTAGAGCAGGCCGTGTGATCGCATGCCAAAGAGCTCAGCCATCAGGGGCGAGACGGCGGTGAACATGCCCCCGTGGGCGAAGCCGTAGATCACCGCGAAGAGGTAGAGCAGCGGCGCGGTCCCGGCAAACTGCAGCAGCACAAACGATGCGAGCATGATCGCGTAGCAGACCAGCAGAGCACTCCGTCCGCCAACGCGATCGATCACGCTGCCCATCAGGAGGCGCCCCGCGATACTCACGCCACCCAGCACCGACAGGATTCCGGCGGCTACCGCCCGGTCGATGCCCAGATCGGTTGCGTACGGAACCATGTGCACGATTATGATTGGCGCGCAGAAGAACACCGCGCTCTGGGCGATCGCAACGCGCCGAAACTCGGGACGCCGCATTATCGAACGCGCGGACACCGGTGCCGGCGTGGCGGCTGAAATCTGTCCGCGCGCTTCGGGCACAGCGGGAGATACCGACGGATCAACCGACGGGTGGCTGGGCAGGTCCTGATGAGTGATACCGGTATCTTCGGGGGAGCGGTGCATCCATCCGGTTGCCAGCCATACCATGGGGCCGGTGATTGCGGCGATCCACAGGTAGGCCGATCTCCACCCAAACGCAGCGATCAGGATTGCCGCCGCGGCAGGTCCGATTACCTGCCCAAGCCCGGTGCCCGCCTTCACAATGGCAGACATCCGTCCCCGCCGCCGGTCAAACCAGCGCGCCACCGTAGAGAGTGTGACCACGTCGTGGCTGCCAAAGGCCACACCGATGAAGAGCGGATAGACCACGAGCAGGTGCCACGGCGCGCTCATGCGCGACATCAGCAGGTAACCCACGCTGATCATCACCGCCGCCAGGCGCAGGATCTTCCGCGGCCCGATCTGGTCGGTCAGTCGGCCGAATGCCATCGCGCCCGCACCCATCACCAGGGAGGCGAGCGAAGAACCGCCGGAAATAAGCGCCCGTGACCAGCCGAACTCGGCGTGCAGCGCGTCAAAGAAGACACCGTAGGTGAAGATGGCACCCACGATGGTGCCCTGAATAACGCAGCTTGCGGTGACGATGGAGTAGCCGGGATAGCGAAGCGCCGCAGCGCGGGGTGGTTTCTGCTTCATGGATGACGGTAGTATATCTGGCGGAAGCCGGGCAGGGTAGCCGGCGCAGGGACGTCGAGCGCTGAACGACCCCAGACAAAATCGTTCACAACGTGTGCTTCCGCACAGATGGTAACTCAATCTCTTCGTATGTTTACAGGGATGGATATCGAACGCGATTCACGACGTGCTTGATTGAGGAAGGAGACGAATATGTTATTCACGATTGGCATCATTCTCGTGGTGTTGTGGTTGATCGGACTGGTCAGCTCGTACACGCTTGGTGGTTTCATCTATGTGGCGCTGGTCATCGGAGTTATCCTGTTGATCACGGGGTTTTTCCGGAGATCTCACGCTCGCCACTAAGCACCTGGTGTATTGTCCGACGTGGCGAATTCATCCACACGTCGGACCTTCGAATGCGGGACCCCTGCAGGAAAAAAGGATACAGTATTGAAACTCGACACTGAACGTTTTTTCGCCAACGGCGGCGATGATCTATTGATCACCGATTTCCCAACCTCCACCGACAAGCTCTACAAGTCCAAGAAAAACTACAAAAAATTGCTCGCAGAGAACGTGAAGACGCTGCGGAATTTTCAGAAAACGCTGTATGCGCACAATCGGTATGCGGTGTTGCTGGTGTTTCAAGGAATGGACGCATCGGGGAAAGATGGGGCGGTGCGGCACGTGTTTTCGGGTGTGAATCCGCAAGGGATTCAGGTCTTCAGTTTCAAGCAGCCCTCCAGCGAGGAATTGAACCACGACTATCTCTGGCGCATTCATACGCGCATGCCCGAACGCGGACGATTTGGTATCTTCAACCGTTCGCATTACGAAGAGGTGCTGATCGCAAAGCAGAACCCCAGGGTGATCGAAGGACAACGGCTTCCCGACGAGGTTCGCAACCGCCCCCATTTTTGGGAGGAGCGGTACCAGGACATCGTCCAATTCGAAGATTACCTGTACCGCAATGGTACCGTGATCCTGAAGTTCTATCTGCACCTCTCGTACGAGGAACAGCGAAAGCGACTGCTGAGTCGGATCGATAATCCTGACAAGAACTGGAAGTTCGAAGATTCTGATCTGGAAGTGCGGGGCAAATGGGATGATTACGAGGCGCTCTACGAGAAATGCCTTCGCAAGACGTCGAAAGCAGTTGCGCCATGGTATGTGGTGCCTGCCGACGATAAACGCAACGCCCGGCTGATCATTTCGCAGATTCTGGTGAACGAACTGACGCGCCTGCCGATATCATTTCCCGATGTGAGTGATGAGCGGCGGGAAAAACTGCAGTCAATGCGCGAACAGCTTGAGGCCTGACAGAGAATGTTCCCAAAGCTGTGCATTTTTCGCTCCATAGTTCCGACTTCGTCGCGAAGGGCGCGACGAAGTCGGCGTTTCAGTTATCGGCTGTCGCCGGAAGCGAGCTCGTAGCGAACGGCGCTGATCGAGGCGAGAACGTTCTCAAGCTTGATGTTCAGCGCGTGTCCGTCTGCGATAGCATCCAGCGCAGTCGGGGTCATGACCTGCACACCCCGCGGGGTGAGGTCGGTCGTGAAATAGGTTTTGATCTCCTGGAGCATTGACACGTGGGTAGCGACCGAGCCCTGGACTCCTACGCTTTGGGTGGCAATGTCCGCATAAACCGCACTGAGCTCACTACGGCGTTGATCGCTCAGGGACCGGATCTGAGCATTCTGGTACGTTGAGCCCTGCACGCGCCAATCTTCAAAGTAGTCTCTTCCGTGGACGCGCATCTCTTCGGAGTGCTTCGTGTATTTCTCACTCGACTTCACGAGCGCATCGACGCTCTTGGAGTAGGTATCGAGAGCCTTTGCCGTTTCAGCCTGGTTGGGCCTGATGAGCGAAGCCAGCGCCTGGCCTGCCGAATTCACGTCGATGACCACAAGGCGGATATCCCCTTCCACGGTCTCCATGGATTGGCTGGTCGTCACGCCCTGTTCGGTTCCGGTTTGCGTTGACGCGCACCCGCTCAGTACGAGTACAGCGCCGACTGCCAACGTGGCAATAATAATAGCGATTCGTTTCTTCATGTTTTTCTCCCTGGTTCTTCCAGTAATCTGGGTGCCGATCATATCGATTTTTTGATGTCGGATTTGACATCACCGTACCGGGACTGGACGGTACCGACGGCTTTCTTGCGCTTTCCGCCTCTCTCCATCTTCTTGTTCCCGACAATTTTTCCGGCCGATTCCTCAAGCTGCCCTTCAGCCTGCTTGGCCCGACCTTTGAACTGATCCTTGTCCATACGAATCCTCCTGCGAATGCGACTGCAGGCCTATGCGGTTACTCCGCCGTTTCTGTCCTGCTGGTCGAGAAGTTACGCAAAGGTCCATGCACACGTCGGTGCGGTGGACAACACAGGATTCATAAGCATGTGGGTGAGCAGACGAAAAGGGAAGGCAAAGTTAGCCGGTGGGCGGACACCACGACCATGTCGCCGGCCGCCACCCGGCGATTATCCGTAGGCGTTCTGCGCGGTGATGCAGTTGGCGCATTCGCTCTTCGCGACAAACTCAGCGATGTTTGCAAGCGTTGTAGTCGCAATGTTCCCCACCGCTTCGCGGGTGAAGAACGCCTGATGCGCGGTGATCAGCACGTTGGGGAAGGTCAGCAGCCGAACAAAAACATCGTCCTGGATGACCTCGCCGGAAAGATCCTCAAAAAAGAGATCCGCCTCTTCTTCGTAGACGTCGAGGGCAACCGATCCAATCCGCCCGTTCTTCAGTCCTTCGATTACCGCGAGGCTGTCGATCAGCGCGCCACGGCTGGTGTTGATAATCATTACCCCACGCTTCATCGCGCTGATGGCGTAGGTGTTGATCAGGTGGTAGGTCTCGTGGGTCAGGGGGCAGTGAAGCGAGATGACATCGCTTCGCTGGTAGAGCTCTTTCAGCGACACGTACTCGACGCCGGAAGCGACCAGCTCGTCGTTGGGGTATCGATCGTAGGCGACCACGTGGGTACCAAAGCCCCGCATGATGCCGGCAAAGATCCGCCCAATGGTGCCCGTTCCGACAATCCCCACCGTCTTGCCATGCAGGTCAAAGCCCATCAACCCGTCGAGGGCAAAGTTTCCCTCACGGATGCGGTTGTACGCGCGATGCAGCTTGCGATTGAGTGTCAGCAGCAACCCCACCGCGTGTTCTGCAACGGCATGAGGCGAATACGCCGGGACGCGCGCCACGATGATCCCGTGATCGTCGGCCGCGCGCAGGTCCACGTTGTTGAAGCCCGCGCACCGAAGCGCAATCATCTTCACCCCACGCTCGGCGAGCACTTCTATGGTGTCGCGGTCTGCATTATCGTTGACGAAGATGCAGACCGCATCGGAGCCCTCGGCCAGAGCGGCGGTTTCCCTCTCCAGCCGGGCCTCAAGATATCGAATCTGATACGCGTGGCGGCCGTTTGCCTCGTCGAGCGCGTCACGAACCCATCGCTTGGTACTGAATACGGTAATAGTCATACCGCCACGATGCGCCTTCGGGCCGCTTCCGTCAAGGCGTGTGAAGTGGGCGTCTGCGTTCTATGTCGCTGCGCTGTCACATCGGACCGATATCGCCCGGCGCGGTCATCGAAGCGCTGCAGCGGTTCATCCAGGCAACGGATCATCAGTTCTGGCCGGATCGGGTGTCGATGCTCGACGCATCCACCATCTGAGCCGACCGAATTCTTGGCCACCGGCAGATCACCGATCTCTACCTCCTGGCGCTCGCCGTCGACTGCGGAGGGCGACTCGTCACCTTTGATGAGTCGATCAATCTTGCCGCGGTTCCCGGCGCGCGGAGCGAGCAGCTGACGGTGGTGTAGCGGGCTCGCGTTGTCGTCCGTTGACAACCGTCGGTCGGCGCCGTAGTCTTCAGGGAACGATGACACATGCCAATGCGCGATCCAGCGAGCCGAATCACTTCATTTCCAGAGTCACCGATGCCGTGACTGAGGCGAGCTCGAGGGACGCCCGGGTGCTCGCCTTCTACCTTCTGGGAAGCGCGGCGCAGGACCGGCTGCGGCATGACAGCGACGTTGATATCGCGCTCATGCCGATGCCGGGCACGGTAATCTCCCCGGTTGAGCGGGCGGGAATCGCAAACACTCTTTCGTACCGCTTGCGGCGCACCGTCGACCTGGGCGAACTTTCTACACGCAATCTTGTGTACGCCAACGAAGTGCTGCACACCGGAGTCCTTCTCTACTCGAGGGACCCTGCCGCCACGGCACTTGTTGCGGCGAACCTCCTTGGTCTCTATCTCGAATTCAACGAGCGGCGTCAGGAGGTGATCGGTGCCTTCAGCCTCTGATGTGCCGGACAACGTGCTCCTGAACAAGGCGGCGATTATTGAGCGAGCCCTCAAGCGTATGAAGCAGGAGTACCGCTTTGATCCCGCTCTCAAGAACTACACTCACATCGACGCGATGATTCTCAATATCGAGCGAGCGTGTCAGGCGGCGATTGATGCTGCGCAGCACATCGTTGCCCGCGATCGACTGGGAATGCCACAGAACAGCGCCGAGGCGTTCATCATGTTGGAAGAGGCTGGTATTCTCGGGGCAGACGTCGCACGGAGCATGGTTGCCATGACCGGGTTTCGAAACGTCGCCGTACACGAGTATCAGGCCCTGGACAAATCGGTGCTGCACCGAATCGCCACGCAAGAGTATCAATCCCTGATCGATTTCTGCCGTGCCGTTGGGGTCCGAGTGGACGTTCCCGAGGATGAGTAGGCGGGGCATTTTCGCCCCGGCGTTTCTTCCACAAGTTTTCTCCACTCTTGAATCAACGCGACATTTCACGCAGTAATAGAGGGTGGAAACCACATCATGTCGGCCGTGTCCTCCGACTTGCCGTACGTGTCGTTTGAGAATCCCGACGTGATGGACCACGCCCTTGGTGACCCCCGTGGTTTCCTCTCGGACTACCCTTCCGGAGCGGTGTTTGATGAAGTGCAGCGTGCACCGGATATCATTCGGTATCTGCAACAGATCGTCGATGAGGCAGGATCGAACGCATGTTTCGTACTGACGGGATCGCAGCAGTTCGGTGTTTTGTCGGGAGTGTCGCAATCGTTGGCGGGGCGATCCG
Source organism: Spirochaetaceae bacterium (assembly GCA_007693485.1). Lineage (GTDB taxonomy): Bacteria > Spirochaetota > Spirochaetia > DSM-27196 > PWMO01 > PWMO01. The sequence continues at coordinate 945 of REDM01000136.1, read as the reverse complement.
TTGTTTTGCACCTGTTGCCGTTTTCGTTGAGCGAACGATACCGCGGCGGAAACCCTCCTCGGCTCGACGAGGTTTTGTACACCGGTCTCTATCCCCCGATCCACGATCGCGCGATAGCACCGCACGCGTGGTTGGATTCATACATACAGCTCTACGTGGAGCGGGATGTGCGCCAGCTTGTGAACGTGCGCGATCTCTCGGCATTCCGGCGATTCGTTCAACTGTGCGCCGGCAGGACGGGCCAGATTCTGAATCGCGCCCAACTGGCAAACGATTGTGGGCTCGCGACGAATACGGTGGCGGCGTGGTTGTCGGTTCTCGAGGCGAGCTATGTGATTTTTCTCCTCCAGCCCCACTTCGAGAACTTCAACAAGCGGCTCATCAAGGCCCCCAAACTCTATTTCTACGACACCGGCCTTGCGGCGCGGCTCCTCGGAATACGAAGTCCTGCCGAGCTTGCGGTTCACTCTCTCCGAGGACACCTGTTCGAAACCTTCGTTGTAGCGGAGTTTGTGAAAGCGCGCCTCCATGGTGGAGAACGGCCCCGATTGTCATACTGGCGCAATAACACCGGCCTCGAAGTCGATCTCATTGAGGAGAGCGGGGAACGGTTGCTGCCGTTGGAAATCAAATCGGGCGCCACCTTGAACCGTGAATTTTTTGCCAACCTGGAGCGATGGGCGGCACTTGCGGGCGAAAGGGCAGGACCGTCTCGTTTAGTGTACGGAGGCGAAACATCAGGGCTATTTCGCGGTGTTCGGTATCTCTCCTGGCGAGAACTGTCGCGTCCACTCGATTCTCCCGCGAACATCTCCCACTCTTGAATCACCGGGACATTTTGCGCAGTAATAGAGAGTGGAAACCACACCATGTCGGCCGTATTCGACCACCTGCCGAGCCGCCTCTTTTTTCCTCTTGCATCGGTGCACCGCGAGCACTACGCCG